>JAIORT010000632.1 GCA_021107975.1 Bacteroidales bacterium
TGAAAGGCAAATGGAATGCAACCGCCATTATAAGAGACATCACCGAACGCAAGCAGGCACAGAATGAGCTAAAAAATTACGCAAACACCCAGAAAGTTTTGCTTCAGGAAGTCAATCATCGTGTAAAAAATAATCTTACTGCAATTTTAGGCTTACTTCAAATTGAAGAAGCTAAAATAAAAAACAAAGCTTATTTAAATTTCATAAACGAATTTAAAGGACGGATTTATGGTCTTTCCACAGTTCATAGCCTGCTTGCCAAAAATAACTGGCAGCCGTTGAACCTGAATCTGCTTTGCAATAAAATTATTAATTCTTCAATTGATTGCCTTCACTGTTCCAATATTTTTAATATAAATATTTCTCCTTCTACAGTTATGATTAGCAGCAACCAGGCATATCATTTAACTTTGATTATTAATGAATTAATTACTAATTCCGTAAAATACGGACAGAATAATAAACATGAAATCCTGATTAATGTTGACATTAAAAAAGATAAAGAAAATGTGATCATTACGTATAGAGATACAGGTAAGGGTTACCCAAAAAAGTTGATTGAGAAAAATTTTAGCAATACCGGTGTTGGGTTCGATTTGATAAAAGGTATTGTAACACATAGTCTTAATGGCAAACTTCAAATCTATAACGATAATGGCGCAGTAACTGTTTTTAAATTTAAACCTGATGAAGAAATGTAAATAAAATTGAGTATTTTTATTGTCTATTAACCTGAAACCTGACCCCGATACCGATATTTATCGGTATTCGGGGGAAACATGAAACATGAAACATGAAACATGAAACTTGAAACATGAAACTTGAAACATGAAACATAGAAACATTAAATCTTTTTCAAGTAAAAAATACATAGTAATTATAACTTTATCATTTATTTTACTTTGTATTTTGAGTATTTTAATTGAAGTGCTTGATATACCTCATTTATTATTAAGAGCGCCATCTACACCAATAAACCGGAATGAAATTATTATTGAAATATTTTTTCTCTTTTTAGTTTGGTTGATAACTGCTTTTATACTGCGAAAATTTGAATCAAAGTGCAAGCAGGCGGAAGTTGCACTGTGTAAAGAAGAAAAACGGTTCAGAACCATATTTGAAAACACGACTATCGGTATGTATAGTACCTCTCCTGACGGCAGGATACTCATGGCGAACCCGGCGATGGTTCGCATGTTGGGCTATTCCTCCTTCAAGAAACTTGCCCGGCGCAACCTGAAAGATAAGGGGTTTTTACCGGTGTATCCCCGCTCGGTTTTCAAACAGCGCATTGAAAGCGCAGGGAAGGTCATTGGACTTGACTCTGTCTGGACGAAGCATGATGGCACGACACTCTTTATTCGTGAGAACGCCAGCGCCATTCGTGATGACAACGGTAACGTTCTTTATTATGAGGGCACGGCTGAAGATATCACTGAACGCAAGCAGGCAGAAAAAAAGTTGCGTGAAAGTAAAGAAAGATTATCTCTTACATTGGAGAGCGCCGGTTTGGGTTTATGGGATCAAAACTTTAAAACTAACAAAATTATACGCAACGAACGCTGGGCGGAAATGCTTGGCTATGAATTAAAAGATATAGAGTCAAATATTAAATGTTGGAAAAACCTCATTCATCCGGATGATATAAACCAAGTCGAAGATGTTATAAAAGATCATGAACTGGGGAAGACAGAAAGCATTAAAATTGAACATCGCATGAAAACTAAAACCGGTGATTGGAAGTGGATACTTAATTGGGGAAAGATAATAGATCGGGATAAAGACGGTTCACCTATAAGAGCATTAGGAACACATCTTGACATCACCGGGCGCAAGCAGGCGGAGGAGAAACTGCACCGGTTAAGTAAAGACCGTGAAGAGATTTTTCAGGCACTCGGCAATGCAACTATAATCATCGATCCTGAATTTAATATTGTAGATGTCAATCGTTTTACAATAGAAGCAACCGGAAAATCAAAAGATGAACTTATGGGTAAGAAGTGCTATGAAATTTTTCACGGAACAAAGCAACCTCCTCAAGGTTGTCCTGCTAAACAAATAATCACCTCAGCGCATTATGTTCCTATCGAAAAAGAGATGCCGGCGCTTGGAGGTACTTTCTTAGTATCATGCACACCGGTTCTTAATGACCAGGGAAATTTTGTTAAGATTATACACTCTTTAACAAACATCACCGGGCGCAAGCAGGCGGAGGAAGAATTGAAAAAACACCGTGACCATCTTGAAAAATTAGTAAAAGAGCGTACTAAACAACTTAAAGAATCAAACGCCGGACTGGAAGCTTTTGCATATACAGTTTCACATGACCTGCGAGCACCCTTGCGTGCAATGTATGGCTTGGCTCAGGCTTTGAATGAGGATTATGCAAACAAACTTGATGCTGAGGGAAAGGAATATGCACAGCGAATCGTAAATTCTTCTGAATATATGGATACTATGATCCGCGATTTGCTTGAATACAGCAGATTAAGTATAATTGAACTTGAACTCAAGCCGGTTCAACTTGAGCAGTCAATAAAACAATCAATGAAGCAGATTAAACTGGAAATAAAACAGAGTAATGCTGAAATAAACATTAAAACACCTTTGCCCGAGGTTATTGGTCATTATTCGGTAATTAATCAGATATTAACTAATATCCTTTCAAATACAATTAAATTTGTTAAATCCGGTGTTAAGCCAAAGGTTAAAATATGGGCTGAAGAGAAAAATGGATGGATATATTTATATGTTAAAGACAATGGCATTGGCATTGCTCCTGAAAACCAGGAAAAAATTTTTAACGTATTTGAAAGATTGCATGGCATTGAAACTTATCCCGGCACAGGAATCGGCTTGGCTATTGTCAAAAAGGGAATGGAAAGAATGGGAGGAAAAGTTGATGTTGAATCTGAAATCGGAAAAGGCAGTATATTTACAATTAAATTAAAAAAAATATTATGAACGTTCCTTTACGAATTCTTCTTATTGATGATAATCCGGATGACAGGGTTTTAGTTATGCGTGCTTTAAAAAAGGAATTTGATATTGAGGTTGAACAAATAAAAGATCCTGAGGGTTTTAATAAAGCACTGAAAAAAGGTAATTTTGATATTGTTATTACAGATTACCAGCTAAAATGGGATAATGGTATTCATATTTTGGAAAAAATAAAATCCCGTTATACCGACTGTCCTGTTATAATGTTCACAGCCACAGGCAACGAGGAGATTGCTGTTGATGCAATAAAAAAAGGATTGGATGATTATATCCTCAAATCTCCAAGACATTTCATAAGGTTACCTGTTGCAGTGCTTGCTGCTTTAAAAAAGGTAAAGATAATTACCGAGCAAAAACTGGCTGAAGAAGAATTAAGAAAATCTGAAGAGCAGTTCCGATTAATTGCAGAGAATACAAGCGATAATATTGCAATTACTACTTTTGATTTGAAAGCTATCTATCTCTATCTAAGTCCTTCATTAAAGACCCTGGTCGGCTATGACCCGGAAGATCTGCTTAGTAAGTCCTTTTTCAATTTTATTCATCCTGAAGACAAGAAGGTTCTGTTTCCTTTATTAAAAAAATACATTAATCAAAAGATCAACAAACTTCTTACAGGAAAGGAATCAACTATTAGCGAAACAATTGAATATCGCTTTATAAATAAAGATGGTGAATGGCGGAATTTTCAAAGTACTGTAAACATCGTTGGGAAGCAACTTATTTCAGTTACAAGAGACATTACCGAACACAGGAAAGCGCAGGATGAGCTGAAAAAATACGCAGAAACACAAAAAGCTTTGCTCAGGGAAGTCAATCATCGTGTAAAAAATAATCTTACTGCAATTTTAGGTTTATTTAGTATAGAACAAGCCAGAACAGAAAACAAAGCTTATTCTGCTTTCATAAACAAATTTAAAGGACGAATCAGCGGACTTTCCGCAATTCATAGCCTGCTTTCCGAAAGCGGCTGGCTTTCCCTGAACATAACTCATCTTTGCGAACAATCTATTAAAGCTTCAATTTCTTGTCTTCCCAATTCCTATTTGATTAATTTTAATGTTTCTCATTCTACAATTAGAATTAACACTAATCAGGCACATCATTTAACTTTGGTTATTAACGAATTAATTACTAATTCTTTACAATACGGACAGAATAATAAGCATGAAATCCTGATTAATGTTGACATTAAAAAAGATAAAGAAAATGTAATCATTACATATAAAGATACCGGTAAGGGTTACCCAAAAGAGTTGATTAAGAAAAATTTCAGCAATACCGGTGTTGGGTTCGATTTGATAAAAGGTATTGTAACACATAGCCTTAACGGTGAACTTCAAATTTATAACGATAACGGCGCCGTAACTGTTTTTAAATTTAAACTTGAAACTTGAAACCACGATGAAATATGCTCCTTCGTCGCATTTCACGTGGCAAGC
>JAIORT010000903.1 GCA_021107975.1 Bacteroidales bacterium
CTTATTACTAAATTTGAAACCTATGAAAATCAAAGAAATTATAAAACCTCTTGAGGAGTTTGCACCGGTTTACTTACAGGAATCTTATGATAATTCAGGATTATTGATTGGTAATGAAAATATGGAAATAAAAAAGGTTTTAATCACTTTGGATGTTACTGAAGAAGTGCTGGATGAAGCAATTACAAAACAATGCGATTTAATAATCTCGCACCATCCGGTTATTTTTAAAGGTTTGAAAAGTATAACAGGAAAAAATTCGTCAGAAAGGATAGTGGCAAAAGCTATAAAAAATGATATTGGCATTTATGCCATCCATACTAATCTTGACAATGTGGATGAAGGCGTTAATTCTATTCTCTGTGATAAACTTGGTTTGAAAAACAAAAAAATCCTGTCATCAAAAAAAGAATTATTACGCAAGCTTGTAACTTTTTGCCCTGTTGATGATGCTGAGCAGGTAAGGGAAGCCATGTTCGGCGCAGGCGCAGGCAATATCGGGAATTATGACAGTTGCAGCTTTAATACTCCGGGAACCGGTTCATTCAAAGGTTCTGAAGTTACTAAACCTTATGTTGGCGAAAGGGAGAAACTTCATTATGAGGAAGAAATCAGGATTGAAACCATTTATCCGGTTTACAGGGAAAAGGAAATACTGAATGCCCTGTTAGAAGCCCATCCTTACGAAGAAGTGGCTTATGACATCTATTTCCTGGAAAACGAATTTAACCGGGTTGGCGCAGGAATGACAGGCGAACTTGAGCAGGAACTGAATGAAATGGAATTTTTAAAAAAAGTTAAGGAAATCACCCAAACCGGCTGTATTAAACATTCGAGATTATTGGGTAATAAAATAAAAAAGGTTGCGGTTTGCGGGGGATCGGGAAGTTTTTTAATACACAGTGCTATCAAAACCGGAGCCGATATATTTATAACCGGCGATATAAAATACCATGACTTTTTTGAAGCTGAAAATAAAATCGTGATTGCCGACATCGGTCATTACGAAAGCGAACATTTCGCAAGAGAATTAATTTATAATATTTTAATTAAAAAATTTCCTAATTTTGCAGTCCTTATTTCAGATTTGAATACAAACCCTATCAATTATCTATAAGACAATTTATTATGGCAAAAAAAGTAAAAGATAAAGTTGTAGAAAAACCTAAAGTTGAAGCCCCTGAAAAAACTGAAGAAGAATTTACCGTTGAGCAAAAACTGATTGCTTTATATTCTTTACAACAAATTGATTCACAAACTGACAGAATCAGGATTGTGAGAGGTGAATTACCTTTGGAAGTTCAGGACCTTGAAGACGAAATCGCCGGGCTTGAAACCAGAGTTAACAATTACATGGAGGAAACAGAATCACTTAAAAAACAAATTTCCGACAAACAAAATACAATAAAGGAAAGCGATACACTGATAAAAAAGTATGAAAAGCAGCAAATGAATGTTAGAAATAACAGGGAGTACGATTCACTGTCGAAAGAAATTGAATTCCAAACGCTCGAAATCCAGCTCAGCGAAAAAAGAATAAAAGAATATAATTTCAAACTCGATACAATAAAAGAAGAAATAAATAACTCGAAACAAGATTTTAACGAAAGAAAAAGTGATCTTGATATAAAAAAATCAGAACTTACCGATATTATTACAGAAACTGAAAAAGAGGAATCTGATTTAATTAGTAAATCGGAGAAAAATCAAAAATTCATCGAAGACCGTCTTTTAACTGCTTACCAAAGGATCAGGAAAAATGCAAGGAACGGACTGGCTGTGGTTCAGATAGAAAGGGATGCCTGTGGAGGGTGTTTCAACAAAATTCCTCCCCAACATCAATTGGATATCCGTATGCACAAGAAAATCATCGTTTGTGAGTATTGCGGAAGGATACTGGTTGACCAGGAAATTGCCGATATTGTAAATAAAAAAAACTAATATGTTACGGCATGTAATTCTATTTCTGTTATTATGTACTTTTAGCTTTGGCTTTAGCCAGTATTATTACGATTTCAATCAAAATTGCAAAAATGCCTATTCAGCAATATTCAGCCTGAAATTTGAAGAGGGAATGGATTTGATAAATAATGAAAAATCAGTTAATCCTGATAATAATATACCCTATCTGCTCGAAAATTATATTTATTTTTTAACCGTGTTTATTGGTGAAGAAGAACAGGAATTTGACAAGCTGGAAAAACTCAAAGACGACATTGTTGACCGCTTGAAAGACGGAAATGAAAACTCGCCATATTACCGGTACTGCCTCGCCCAGGTTTACCTTCAATGGGCATTTGCAAGAACCAAATTTAAGGAATATGTTACAGCTACGTTTGAAATAAACAAAGCATATCGTTTACTTGAATGGAACAATGAAAAACATCCTGATTTTTTACCCAATCTGATAAACCTCGGTTTATTACACACGTTAATAGGTACAATTCCCGACAAATACAATTGGATTAAAAAAATAGTTGGTATTGAAGGCACCATAGACGAGGGAACAAATGAGATTTTAAAAGTACTGGATGCTTCTTTAAAAAACGACAATTATGCTATTTACAGAGATGAATGTTTGTTTTATCTGAGTTTTATCCAGCTAAACCTGTCAACAAATAAAAAGAAAGCCATTGACTATATTGAACTTATAGAGAATAACGAAGAAGACAAAACACATCTCTCAAATCCGCTGGTTGTATATGCCATAGCAACCATTTACATGAAAAACGGGATGAATAACGAGGCACTTGAGATACTGATGTCCAAACCTTCGGGCAAGGAATATTATCCGTTTTATTACCTGGATTACCTTACCGGTCTCGCCAAATTACAACGACTTGATGACGATGCTTATAATTATCTTCTTAAATATATAATGAATTTCAAAGGAATCAATTATATTAAAGCCGCTTATCAAAAAATAGCCTGGTATTACTTAGTAAACGGCAATACTTCAAAATACAAGGAATATATCGAAAAAGCAGAAAAATACGGAAAAGAAATAGTTGATGCGGATAAACAGGCTGAAAGAGAAGCCAGTGAAGGAGATATGCCAAACAGCACCTTATTAAAAGCCAGGCTGCTTTTCGATGGCGGTTATTATGAGAGGGCTTTAAAAGAACTGACTAAGAGTAAAAGGAATTTCCTGAAAACTGCAAAAGATACTTTAGAGAATACTTATCGCATTGGAAGGATCTATCACGAATGGGGCAAAACCTCCGAGGCTATTCCCTATTATAAAAAAACAGTTGAAAACGGCGCTGAATCAGAATACTATTATGCTGCAAATTCTGCTTTAAATCTGGGTCTTATTTACGAAGATGCCGGTAATTACGAAAAAGCCAAAGATTATTATAAAAGGGCAACGTCGATGAAAAACAAGGAATATAAAAACAGCATTGACCAAAAAGCAAAAGCCGGATTGAACAGGATTGAAAACAAGTAGATTATATCAATTAGTGTAATGACAAAACCAAAGGCTAAGCAGTAAAAAATCTATAAAAGACTATTAAAAATTCCTTCCACTTTTATTAATCGCCGATTTCCTCATTCTTTTAAAAATTGACGTTAGTTTAATTTCCTTTACAAAAAACTTGACATTTTATTTTATTTTTTATATATTGCACCCCTAAAATATTTCAGGTTGATTTATTTTTTTCCCCAAAACCCCTGACAGATAAGTAAAATAAAATATTAACAATTAAAAACACACATTATGAAAAAGTTTTTAATCCTTTCAGTACTAAGTGTAATTGTTTTTTCTATCAGTTTTCAATCAGTTTTTTCACAAGAAACAGGAAAAGATTTAGCTAACCAGAATAGCAATCCATATTTATGTGAAGATGACTGGATTGAAGTAATGTTTGCCGAAAATTCAAGTGTCAGGCTCAGAAGCGGGTCACTTATCGACTATGCTACAGATGCTCTTAACGGAGTTGACCAAACACTTGATCAACTTGAATGGTTTACGTGGTACAGGATATGTGATGTACCTGAAGATATCATCGATCAATGGTCGGTCAACGGTGAACGAAACACAGGTAAACCTGTTTATAATATGAATAATATATACAGGTTACAGATTCCAAAAGGTTACAATATTTGGGAATTAAGTAAATCATTGGAAAACCTATCCGGAATAATGCTTGCCAGACCGGTACCAAAGCCAATGGAGTTACCGCTTCCTGGTAATTACCAGCCTCAGCAAGGTTATCTTAATCCTGCAAGTTCATCGCCTACCGGAATTGATGCTCTTTATGCCTGGACACAAACAGGCGGAATTGGTACAGGGGTTACTGTTTGCGACCTCGAATATAGTTGGAACTATAATCATGCAGATATTTCCAAAGCAGCAGGTTCGCAAATAAATACCCTTGTTCAGGATCCTTTTAATGATAATAACCATGGAACTGCCGTTATTGGTGAACT
>JAIORT010000196.1 GCA_021107975.1 Bacteroidales bacterium
TTAAATTGTAAAATTCAAATATCTAATTAACTACAATCGCCTTCTTCACCTGCATCTGCCCTCCTGAAATAAGTTTATATACTGAAACGCATAAACTTCACAAATTACTAAAAAGCAATTATAGTGATTCAAAGTGAGTTGTGCTATATTATTTTGCATTCCCGTTCATTATCAGTTTAAAAATAAACACCGGATTTTACAGGTATAACGAAAGGTAACGTCTGTATTCTTTTCATTCTTAATGGAAAATAATACTTTTGCACATCCAAACTCAAATAAACATGTTACAACTTAATTACATCAGGGAGAACAAACAGGAGATTATAGAAAAACTTTCTATTAAGAATTTTAACGCTGAAGAGATCATAGGAAAGATAATAGCGCTGGATAAAAACAGGAGAAAGACACAAAAGCAATTAGATGATACACTGGCTGATGCTAACAAGGCTGCAAAACAGATAGGCGCTTTATATAAGCAAGGCAGTACAGAGGATGCCAATGCCATGAAAGCCAGATCGGCAGAGCTGAAGAAATTATCAAAAGAGCTGAATGCACAACTCGAAAACATAACCGGCGAGTTAAACAATTTGCTAATACAGATACCCAATGTTCCTCATCCTTCTGTTCCCAGAGGAAACACAGAAGCTGATAATGAGCTTATATACCAGGAAGGCGAATTGCCCGATCTTGGTGAAAAAGCACTACCACACTGGGAACTCGCAGCAAAATACGACATCATCGACTTTGACCTCGGCAGTAAAGTTACAGGTGCCGGTTTCCCCTTTTATAAAGGCAAAGGAGCAAAGCTTCAGAGGGCATTAATCAATTTTTTCTTAGACAGGGCGATTGAGGCTGGATATATTGAATATCAACCTCCCCTACTGGTTAATGAAGATTCGGGTTATGGTACTGGACAGTTGCCGGATAAAGACGGACAAATGTACCACGTTGGGATCGACAATTTTTATTTGATTCCTACATCAGAGGTGCCGATAACAAATATTTACAGAGATGTAATTTTAAAACCTGAAGATTTTCCGGTTAAAAATGTTGCTTATTCACAATGCTTCAGGCGTGAGGCAGGTTCTTACGGAAAAGATGTGAGAGGATTGAACAGGCTGCATCAGTTCGACAAGGTTGAGATAGTCCGGATTGAGCATCCCGATAAGTCTTATGATACGCTTGAAGAAATGCGTGAGTATGCTGCTTCTTTAGTGAGAGCTTTGGAATTGCCTTTCAGGATCGCCAGGCTGTGCGGCGGTGATTTGAGCTTTACTTCAGCCCTGACTTATGATTTTGAAGTTTATTCCGCTGCTCAGAAAAAATGGCTCGAAGTAAGCTCTGTTTCTAATTTCGAGAGTTTTCAGGCGAACAGGATGAAACTGCGGTTCAAAGATACAGATGGTAAAACCAGGATAGCTCATACATTAAACGGAAGCGCTCTGGCTCTGCCAAGAATTGTTGCGGCTTTGTTAGAAAACAACCAAACACCTGAAGGAATCAGAATCCCGAAAGTTTTGGTTGATTATACGGGGTTTGATTTAATATAAAATGAAAAGTGTAAATTGCAAAAATCAAATTTGTTTTTTAAAATTTTCAGTTTGTTACTACGTTTATCTAAATTGAGATTCTTATTAGTTTAACAGTATGTATAAATGGCTACTTAACATATTAATTATCATTTTCTTCCTATCGGGATTTTCAGGGTATTCTCAGATTGATAAAATTTTGAAGCCGGTTGAGATTAAGCCTCCGCACCCTCCAATGCCCCAGGAACCCAAAAAAGAAAGCGATGAGCAGTTAGCTGCTCAGTATTTTCGAGATCGTGAGTTTGATAAAGCCGTTGTTTTTTATGAGAAATTGTTCAATAAGAAAAAAAATCAAATCTATTATACTTACTATTTATTTTGTCTGATTGAACTTGATGAATTTAATAAAGCTGAAAAACTTGTCAAAAGCCAGGTCAGGAATTACCCCGTAAAATTAAAATATATAGTTGACCTTGGGTACGTTTACACAGAGGCAGGTGAATTTAATAAAGCAAAAAAGCAATTTGAAGAGGCATTAAAAAAAATTACCACTGATAAATCACAGATCATTGAGCTTGCAAATGCTTTTCTTATCAGAGGTCAATTCGATTATGCAGTGGCAACTTATCGAAAAGGCAGGCAGGTAATGAGAAACTATCCTTTCTATATTGAGCTTGGGGATTTATACAGGCAAATCCGGAATTATTCGATGATGATAGAAGAATATCTTGATTATGTTGATTATGATTATTCGAATATGCAAGTTGTTCAGCATAAACTGCAGAATGTTTTAAGTGATGATCCTGATAAAGCTGTTAGCGAATTGTTAAGAAAATCTCTTCTGAGGAGAGTTCAGCGACATCCCGATAAAACTTATTTTTCTGAAATGTTACTGTGGCTTTCTATCCAGCAAAAGGACTTTGAGCTTGCCTTCAGCCAGGCAAAAGCAATTGACAGGCGGCTGAGCGAACAGGGGGATAGGATTTTTGACATCGCAGAGCTTAGCCTTGCAAATCAAAACTATGATGTAGCCATCGATGCCTTTAAGTACATCCTGAAAAAAGGCAAAAGCAATGTGTTATACCTCGATGCTAAAATAGGAATTTTAAATGCCAGGTATCTGAAAATCACAAATACATATAATTATACTGATAATGATCTGCTTGAATTAGAGAAAGACTATATTTCAGTTCTGGATGAGTACGGAAGAAATGCATCTACAATACAGGTTATGCAGTTTTTAGGTCATTTGCAGGCATTTTACTCAGATAAATCAAACGAAGCAATTGAACTTTTATACGAAGCAATAAACATACGCAATGCATCGCAGTATTCAATAGCAGAATGTAAACTTGAACTTGCAGATATACTTTTGTTTACCGGTGATGTATGGGAAGCAAAACTGTTATACGCACAGGTTGAAAAGGCTTTTAAGAACGACCCGATCGGTCATCTGGCAAAATTTAAGAATGCAAGGCTTTCATTTTATATTGGTGAGTTTGATTGGGCGAAAGCTCAATTAAATGTATTAAAAGCTGCCACTTCTAAGTTGATTGCAAACGATGCCTTAAGTTTATCGGTTTTAATAAGTGATAATATTGATATGGATTCTTCAACAGTAGCACTTGAAATATATTCCCGTGCCGACTTGTTGTTGTATCGTAACAAAGATGACCTTGCCCTTGCAACACTCGATTCTGTTTTTGAGCTAACTGAATGGCATCCCATTTTTGATGAAGTTTTATTCAAAAAAGCCGAAATAAAAATCAAACAAAGAAAGTATGAAGAAGCAGCGAGTTATTTATCTGAAATAGTTGATAACTATTCTTATGACATCACTGCCGATAATGCTCTGTTTTTACTTGCTGAGCTTTACGAATGGAAGTTTAATGATAAAGATAAAGCCATGCAATTGTACCGGCAATTACTGACTGATTATCCTGCCAGTCTTTACACGGTTGAAGCACGCAAGAGATTCAGAAGATTACGAGGCGACTTTCCGATAGATGAAATGACACCATAAAAGATATTTAATAATTAAAAATAAAGCCACAGATTCACAGATTTAAAATCTGTGAATCTGTGGCAATTCATAAATATGAGTAATTTTTAATATTATGGTTTTTCCGAAAAAGCATCTCGGACAGCACTTTCTTAAAGATGAGAACATCGCACGGAAAATAGTATCTTCCTTTTCTCCTGGAACAGAAAATATTTTAGAAATAGGACCCGGAAAAGGAATTCTTACAAAATACCTGATTCCGAAGTTTAAAAATTTATATATCATCGAAATTGATAAAGAGTCGGTAAAATATTTAAAACATTTATTTCCTGATTTTTCCGGCAGAATCGTCGGGGGTGATTTTCTTAAGTATGATTTGAATACGGTTTTTAAGGGCAGGTTTTCTGTAATCGGCAATTTTCCTTACAATATCTCAAGCCAGATACTTTTTAAAATCCTTGAATACAGAAACCGGGTAGATGAGGTTGTTGGTATGTTTCAAAAAGAAGTAGCCGAAAGGATTGCTTCTCCGCCCGGCAATAAAAAGTACGGTATTTTAAGTGTTCTTATGCAGGCTTTCTATGATATTGAATTACTGTTTACAGTAAATGAAAATGTCTTCCAACCGCCTCCTAAGGTAAAATCCGCTGTGATTCGCCTGAAAAGGAATAAAACAGCAAAACTTAATTGTGATGAACCGCTTTTTTTCAATCTGATAAAAACAGCCTTTAACCAAAGAAGGAAAACCTTAAGAAATTCGCTTAGTAAATATCATTTTAGAGACTCTGACAGGGTAAAGAGCCTATTTACCAAAAGAGCCGAGCAACTTAATGTAATGGATTTTGAATATTTAACGCAAAGAACCAC
>JAIORT010000622.1 GCA_021107975.1 Bacteroidales bacterium
GGGAGGCTTTACAAAGCAGCCCTGATCCTGTTATTTACATCGGTATGGGGAGTTGCGGAATTGCCTCGGGCGCCGGTGAAGTCTGGAATGTAGTTGAGAAAAATATTTCGGGTTTAAAACAAAAAATTCATTTACTCAAAGTCGGTTGTATCGGGCCATGTTATCTTGAACCACTTCTTGATATAAAATTGCCCGGGAAACCCCGGTTATGTTTTAATAATGTTGATGCAAACAGGGCAGAAAAAATTATCAACGAATATATAGTTAATGGTGAAACAAAATTAAAGCCCCTGGGTCATCTTGGTGAGCAGGTTGAAGAATTTGACGGAATAAAATCGTTCTGGAGCATTCCTATGTTAAAAAATCAAAAACGGATAGTCCTGCGTAACTGTGGCATAGTTGATCCTGAGGATATTAAACATTATATTGCACGGGATGGGTTTCAGGGTTTGATAAATGCTTTTAATAAAGGTCCTGAGGGCGTTATTGAGGAATTGAAGATTGCCGGATTAAGGGGGCGGGGAGGCGCCGGATTCCCGACTTTTAAAAAGTGGCAATTTTGCAGAGACGCTAAAGGAAATCCGAAATATTTGATATGCAATGCAGATGAAGGAGACCCGGGCGCCTTTATGAATCGCTCTCTTATAGAGGGAGACCCGTTTGTTTTGCTTGAAGGTATGCTGATAGCAGCCTATGCAATTGGATCCAATTATGGATATATTTATATCAGGGCAGAATATCCTTTAGCAATCCACAGGTTGAAAATTGCGATAAATCAGATGCAAAAAATTGGCTTGTTAGGAAAAAATATTCTGGATATAGGTTTTGATTTTGAGATCAAATTAAAAGAGGGAGCCGGCGCATTTGTTTGTGGTGAAGAAACAGCCCTTATTGCCTCAATCGAAGGTGAAAGGGGGATGCCCCGCAACCGACCGCCATTTCCTGCTGTTTCAGGACTTAACGGAAAACCAACCAATATTAATAATGTTGAGACCCTGGGTACAGTACCAAATATTTTGCGTAAGGGAGGAAAATGGTATTCGGGATTTGGAACTGAAAAAAGTAAGGGAACAAAGACTTTTGCATTAGTCGGGAAAGTAAGAAGAACAGGGTTAATTGAAGTGCCTCTCGGAACAACCCTTCGTGAAATAATTTTCGATATAGGTGGTGGAACAATAAAGCCATTTAAAGCTGTACAGACAGGAGGTCCGTCAGGTGGGTGTTTGTCGAAAGAGTTCTTAGACCTGCCGATAGACTATGAGTCGCTTGCAGAAGCCGGATCAATAATGGGATCGGGTGGATTAATAGTTATGGATGAGCATTCGTGTATGGTTGATGTTGCCAAGTATTTCCTCAGATTTACAAGCCAGGAGAGCTGTGGCAAATGCACACCTTGTCGTATAGGAACGCGAAAAATGTTTGAGATACTTGAGAGAATTACTGAGGGCAAAGGCAATATGGAAGATATCAGCATCCTGGAAAGTTTGGCTGATACCGTAAAAAAGGGTTCATTGTGCGGACTGGGTCAGACGGCTCCGAATCCTGTACTTACTACATTAAAATATTTTAAGGATGAGTATGAAGCACATATTGATAAAAAAAGATGCCCGGCTGCGGTATGCAGAGACCTTGTAGTTTACAGGGTTATAAAAGAAAAATGTACCGGTTGCCAGCGCTGTGTCGAAGTTTGCCCGGCACAAGCCATTTCAGGGCCAAGAAGCGAGCCGCATAATCTTGATCCTGAAAAATGTATCAAATGCAGGGCTTGCTACGAAATATGCCGCTTTGATGCAATTGCCGGTGATGCTATTATAATTGAGTAGTTATTAAAATTAAATACAGTACCATCTGGTTCTTATGAGTATTCGTAACGCACAAAATATTACTATTAAAATTGACGGGAAACAAGTTAGAGTTCCGGAAGGTTCTACAGTGCTTCAGGCTGCCCGGAAAGCCGGTATTTATATACCAACCCTTTGCTACTTGGATAACCTTAAAAATTATGGAGGCTGTCGCCTTTGTATTGTTGAGATAAAGAATACACGGGGATTTCCTACTGCCTGCACTACTCCTGTAAGCCAGGGAATGGAGGTTACAACCAAATCATCCGAACTGCAGGAGCTTAGACGGGAAATTCTTGAGCTTGTCCTTTCAGAACATCCATTTACATGTCTTATATGTAAAGACAAAGAGAGTTGTGCGGATTTTATGCACACAACCAGAAAAGTCAGTGTTACAACAGGTTGTAACTTTTGCACCAACAATGGAAATTGTGAATTGCAGGATTTAGTTGAATATCTTGAATTGAAAGACGTCAGGTTTCCGATAACTTACAGGAATGTTAAACCCATAAAAGATAATCCCTTTTATGAACTGGATTATAACCTGTGTGTTTTATGCGGACGTTGTGTAAGAATATGTAATGAGGAACGGTACAGTGAGGTATTAGCGTTTGTTCAGCGTGGAAATTCTTCGATAGTTGGTACTGCATTTGGTGAATCTCAGAAAGATGCCGGTTGTGAATATTGTGGCGCTTGTGTTGACGTTTGTCCAACCGGGTCTATTTCAGAAAAGATGGGTCAGTGGGTTGGTGTTGCTGATAAATCAATTAGAACAACCTGTCCTTTCTGCTCGGTTGCATGCACTATGAATATAAACACCAAAGGCAACAGGATAATAAATGTTGGACCTGAACCGGGTAAAAGAACAGAACCAATGCAATTATGCGTTCGTGGTAAATTTGTTCCGGGCGACATTACACATCATCCCGATCGAATACGGAAACCCCTTATTAAAAAAGGAAATAAATGGATTGAAGTAACCTGGGAAAAAGCCTTAAAATATACGGCAGGCAACCTTGACCGTTATCGTGGAAACCAGTTTGGGCTGATAGGCTCTGCTCAGGATTCGATTGAAAATAACTATATCCTTCAAAAATTTACCCGTAAAGTTATGAGGTCGAATAATGTGGATTTGCTTTCAGGGTATCCGAATAAAACATTGCTGAAAAAAATTCATGAATACCATTCTGTTTTTCCTCCTGTTCAAATAGAAAATATTTTAAAAGCAGAAACGATTTTTATTATCGGAGCAAATTGTGATATATCTCATCCTATTATCGAAAATCGTATCAGAAAATCATATAAGGCAGGAAAACAAGTAATTGTTGCAAACAACCACTACAACAAAACATACAATTTCTCAAATAAATATGTTATTTATCAACCGGGAAAAGAAATTTCTTTCCTGTTACTGCTTTTATCAGAATTAATTACCCGGAATAAAAATAAAGTTTCAAAAGACATTTCCGGCTTACTCAAGAATTTTAACATTAAAAAGGCTTTGCAAGATTGCGGTGTTTCCGTGAAGGAGATAAAAGATATCTCTGCTTCTTTGCTGAAATCACGTAAACTAATAATAATAGTCGGCGACAATGTATTAAGAACTGCGGATAACTTATCCAATTTTAATACACTACTCAATCTGAAACTAATAATGAAAAAATCTGCCGGATGTCAAATTCTATTCTTACTTGATGAAGGCAATCGCTACGGAGCCACTTTAGCTGGAATGCATCCTGATTATCTTGGAGGATTTGATGAAGTGGACAACAAGGCGTTGATAAGCAAGTGGTCGGATAATTGGAATACAAAGCTCAGCAATATAGGTGGCGTTTCAGCCGATGAAATGGTCAATAATATTTCAGAAGATGGAATTACCTCCATGTATGTAATCGGAGATATACCGGCACACCCGAATTTATCCGGGTTAAAATTCTTTGTTCAGCAAAATATGTTCCTGACCGAAACATCGAAATATGCTGACGTGTTCCTGCCATTAAGTGCTTTCACAGAGGTTGAAGGACACGCAATAAATGTTGAAGGGGAATTAAAAAAGTCAAATCCGGTAATTCATCCGTTAGAAGGAATCCATTACACATGGGAAGTAATTTCTGAGATTGCAGGAATGATGTTAGAGAAAGGATTTAACTATAAAAAAACATCTGATATATTTACTGAGGTTAAATCATTTATTGACCTGAAAAACTCATCTGCTGCCAAAAATCAGAATGAAGTTTTGCCTGTTAGTCTCGCGGTATCCGGGAAAACTGATAAATTTCCCGTTTCACTTATTATTGAACCAAACTGCTTTTTTTATATGGGGAATATATTATCTGCTTTAATTCCTGATATGAAAGTAATAAGGGAAGAAGGAATTCTTTGTGTTTCACCCGAACTTGCCGGTCATCTGAATATTAAGGATGGAGATAACGTGATGCTTTTTACTGAATTTGAAAAATCGAAGCAACGAATTAAAATAATGTCGGATTTAATTGGGGAAACGGCATTTTTTAAACCTGTGTGGGAACATCTCTATCTTTTTGGTAAGGG
>JAIORT010000376.1 GCA_021107975.1 Bacteroidales bacterium
TCTAAAGTAGAAAAAAGCAACCCTGTCCGCACCTACACTCGCTCTTATCGAACCATACATTATAGCCACGTTTTTCCAAATCAGCATAATGAGTTTTCACAATTCTTCGTTTTGCTGGTCTGTGGTATTGTTCATCTTGTTATTCTTTTAAAAACATATATAATATAGTCAGCATTATTTAGCACTATTTATTAATATAGAATTGAACAGCCCTGATATTCAAATGAATTTATTTTGATATGTAAATGTAATATACTATTTTTGCTCCTTTAGTTAGTTATGTCATTAAAATAATTAAAACAATATAAATTGATTCATTATGGATAAAATAACAGTTGTTGGCGCAGGAAACGTTGGCGCAACTTGTGCAAATGTGATCGCTCATAAAGATTTAACCAGGGAAGTTGTACTGGTTGATATTAAGAAGGGATTAGCCGAAGGTAAAGCCCTGGATATTTGGCAGACTTCCTCGATCAATAATTTTAATACCCGCGTTGTCGGAGTTACAAATGATTACTTGCGTACAAAAGGTTCGGGTATTATTGTAATTACTTCAGGTTTACCACGAAAACCGGGAATGTCGCGTGACGACCTGATAAAGACCAACGCAGGCATTGTTAAGGAAGTTACCGAAAGAGTTACTAAATACTCCCCTGATGCGATAGTCATAGTAGTTTCTAATCCCCTGGATGTTATGACCTATTGTGCCTATCTTGTTTCTAATAAACCGTCTCAAAAAGTTTTCGGAATGGCAGGAATTCTGGATACCGGACGATACCGTGCCTTTATCGCAGAAGCGCTTGATGTTTCGCCAAAGGATATTCTTTCGCTTTCATTGGGAGGACATGGCGATAGCATGGTTCCTTTACCGCGATATACTTGTGTAAACGGAATACCCATTAATGAACTGCTTGGTCAGGACGAAATTGACAAGATAGTTGAAAGGACACGTTTTGGTGGAGGCGAGCTTGTAAACCTGATGGGCACGTCAGCGTGGTATGCACCGGGCGCAGCAGCAGCCCAGATGGTGGAAGCTATTGTGGATGACCAGAAACGTATCTTTCCGGTTTGTGCCTGGTTGCAGGGAGAGTATGGCTTGAAAAATATTTATATGGGAGTTCCTGTTAAGCTTGGTAAAAACGGTATCGAAGATATTATTGAGATAAAGCTGACAAAGGAAGAAAAAAAGTTGTTGAACGAGTCAGCCGATTCCCTGAAAAAAGTGATGAAAGTGCTGGATGATATGAAGTTGTTTTGATAATGAAAAGAATAGTTGTTTTAACGGGTGCCGGAATTAGCGCTGAAAGCGGCTTGCAGACTTTCCGCGACGGTAACGGGCTTTGGAATAAATACAGGTTTGAAGACCTTGCCAGCCCGCAGGCATGGGCAAGAGACCCTGAACTTGTGCTGGAATTTTACAATATGCGGAGGAAAAAGCTTTTTGAAGTTGAACCAAATGCCGCTCATTATGCAATTGTTAAATTGGAAGAAAAATATGATGTGCAAATCATTACTCAAAATGTTGACGACCTTCACGAACGTGCAGGTTCATCCAAAGTGCTTCATTTACACGGAGAATTAAAAAAAGCGAGGAGCACAGCCGACTCCGGTCTGGTTTATGAATTAGATCACTGGGAACTAAAACTCGGTGATAAATGCGAGAAAGGTTCACAATTACGACCGCATATCGTTTGGTTTGGCGAGATGGTACCGATGATTGAACCTGCTGCTCAAATATCTTCCACTGCTGATATTTTTATTGTAGTCGGGACATCCATGGTGGTTTATCCTGCTGCAGGCTTAATCGGATATGCCGGAAATGATATTCCAAAATATTACATTGACCCAAAGGCATCCCATGTGGGTGGAATCTCTAACTTAACAGTCATTACTAAGAAAGCAGGGGAAGGAGTGCCGGAGTTAATGAAGAAATTGCTAAGTGACTGATTAATGGATTTTGACCGGCTTAATCTTGTTCAGCTATCCTGCCACATTTAAATTCAGAACTCCTGACCCACTTAAAACGAAAATGTCACTATTAGATTTCAAATTCTCCCAAACTCCATAGCATAGGGTTTAAACCCTATGCTATTTACCGGATAATATTCTCCTTAAAAAAAGCATTTTTTAACTCTTTAAAAGTAATTGGTTTAGCCACGATCTTTTTGTTTTTATCTAAAAGAAACATTGTTGGCGTCGCGTAAATGTTGTAATCAATCGCGACCTGACTGTCCCAGCCTTTCAATTCGGAACAATTCAGCCAGGTGTAATTAGTTTCTTGCAGCGCAGCAATCCATTCCTCTTTTTCAGTATCGAGGGAAACGGATAATACCTCTAATGTCTTATTGCTGACACTGTTTACATAGATGTTATGAATTTGTGGTAATATTTCATTGCAATGCTGGCACCAGCTTGCCCAGAAAAGGATTAGCGTATATTCCGAATTTATTTTAGAAAGTTTTATTTGTTCGCCGTTAATGTCAGGGATAACTATTTCAGGTGCTTTTTTACCTTTTGCCAGTTCAGCGTATTTTATAAGCCGGGTTTGAAGATCGGTTTTGCGTTCTTCGTTTTTACATTGTTCAGGAGAGTAATTTTCAGCAATATAATCAAGGACTTTTTCAAAATGGAACCGCTCAAAGCCATCCACAAGATAATCTACAATAAATTCATAAATGATGTTGTTGTCCATTGCCTCGTACATGATTTTGTCCACTGCTTGTATAAACGATTCCTCTAATTGTTCCTGTGTGAAGTTGGGATTACTGTAAATCGACATGTATTCAATTGCCAGCGAAGTATAAGCGTTGCTTCTGATAAGTTCAACATCGGTAAAATCAATATGGTCAAAAAAGTGTTCGGTAGCATATTCTCTTCTTCCGGCTTCATCGAGTTCAGGGTTGAAGAAAAGCGGTTGGCGAAGCCTGAAAATCTTTGTTGCCCAGGCATCAGGATTGGATTCAATAACTTCGTTAACGTATCGTACAAAATCTTCTTGAATATTGACAAACCGGTTTTTCGCAATATTATAAAAAGTGTCTTTTTGCGGATAATAATCAACCAAAGGAGCCAGCAGGTCGAATTTTCTGCGGTATTCATTGTTAGCTTTCAGGAAGTCGTAATAAATCATGTTTTCTTTTGAAGAAATTACTTTCAGGCTGTCGTATAGAAAATCATATTGTGTTTTTATCTCAATATTTTCATTGTTATAAATTATATCAAAATAAATATTCTTATCAAGGAATATTCTGTACATTCCCGGGTAATACGATTCTTTTAATGTAAAATATATCAGCCCTGTGGTATCAGGAACAGCAGTATCGAGAATATGATTCTGGTCTCCGTAAAAATCTGCAAGATAAATTTCTTTTTGAGGAATATCTTGTACTTGTATCTTCAAATTATATTCCTGGCTCAAACTAACCTGGTAATAAGTTAAAAGGATAAGAAGGATAGAATATCTCATATATCAAATATTAAACCCGGCAAAATTAAAAAATTATTGAATTGTTTAGCCTGTGAAATGCGAAGCATATTTCATAGGGTTGAATTATTGAATTGTTTAGCCAAAAAGAGCCAAATTTATGGCATTTTTCATTTTACGGTTAACACTTTTTTAATAATCTGAAAATTCTTTGTGATGCCTTTGTGTCTTTGTGGCAGGTTTTTTGAACCACTAAGACACGAAGTCTCAAAGATACACAAAGAGTAAAAAGTGTTAACTAAAATTAATTCACTTTGAAAAACGGGCTAAAAACAAATTTGTTTGTACATTTGCCCTATTATCAGGAAACACAACTAAGTATGTCTTTAGTATCCGCTCATAACATCCCCGAATGGGTTTTTACCAAAATGAAAAATTATTGTGTTTATCAGGAAAGATGTGTGATGGATGTAAAGCATAAGCTCGGACAATTTCAATTACAGGAAAAAGTGTACGATAGTATTATATCCGAATTGATAAAAGAAAGTTATCTTAACGAAGAAAGGTTTGCAAAGGTTTTTGTCAGTGGAAAGTTCAGGATAAATAAATGGGGTAAGAGTAAAATTTATAAGGCATTACAGCAAAAACAAATTCCTGAATTATTTATTTTAGAAGGCTTGAACGAAATTGATGACAAAGAGTATATTGCCACTCTCAAAGAAATAATTTTAAAGAAGGAAAAGGAATTGTCTGAACCTGATTTCACCAAACGAAACCGAAAACTTGCTAAGTTTGCCATCTCAAAAGGCTATGAGCTGAATTTGGTTTGGGAAGTGCTCAACTTCCAAGATTTATTTAGTGTTCGTCCATAATATCAAGAAAAAACTTAAATGAAAGTAAAAAT
>JAIORT010000615.1 GCA_021107975.1 Bacteroidales bacterium
AGGTTTAGTACTTCTGTTTGTATTTTTAGCCGGTTTTATTTTCTCGCAGGAGCTTGAATATGAGGATGGGCATTATTATAAAAAAGGTATGCTATATACGGGAACCCACACAGAATATTATGAAAATGGGAATCCCAGAATTGAATGCAACATTGTGAACGGTCTTGAAGACGGCTTTGTAATCACCTTTTACGAAAATGGGAATAAACAAGAGCAGCGTTCGTATAAAGAAGGTAAAAAAGACGGGTTATGGATTAACTGGAATCAGGATAGAATAAAGATAGCTGAGGCAAGGTACAAGGATGATAAAAAAGATGGCGACTGGTATATTTGGGATTCGGATGGAAATATTATGTACGAAATGCATTACACATCAGGAGAAAAAACAGGCACCTGGAAAATGTATGATAAAGAAGGAAAACTGATTGAGGAAAGGAAGTACTGACTTTTCAGAAAACACTCAATACACATTTAGTTCTTTTGTAAGTCATTCAAACCCGTCACACAGTCCCAATTTACAAAAGAATTAAATTTCCACACCCTTCATATTGATACTTATAATCCGTAGACTTATAAACATCTTTTACCAATATTTGCAAAAATTATAATTAACATGAATACTTCATATACAATTGAAGAAAAAAAATATTTGCAAAGAATTGGTGCCAGAATAAAACAACTGCGATTAAGAGTTGGATTATCACAAGAAAAGCTATCGTTCGAGAGTTGTCTTGACAGAACTTATGTTGGTTCTGTTGAGAGAGGAGAACGAAATATTTCATTGATTAATTTGAATAAAATTGCATTGGCACTCAATATTTCTATTTCCGAACTCCTAAAGATTGAACAATGAACAAAGATTTTAAGATTCCGCCCAAATCGCCGTCGCTATTAACATCGGAAGATGAACTCGTAAAAAGACTATCTTGCTTAGTGGGGAGCAACTTTCAGCTAACAGGGAAAACAAGAACGGATGGGTCCAATATAAGGAAATTAATTGCCAATAAATTAGAGGAATTTTTATTACCTGTCCCTGCATCACCTGATGAATTTGAAATAGTTCCACCAAAGAGAAAGGGTATTCCCAAAATTACCAGAGAATTTATTGATACTTATATTATTACAAGTGGCAACTCTTACAATCTTCAAGTTTGGAATAGGATTCCGGCAAGTAATACATTATTGATAAAATACGAAACTGGTGAAAGCCTCAAATGTAAAGATGTTAGATTTGTGTTTGTTAAAATTGATATTTCAAAAAACATTATAGCGTCAATAATAATTCTTACACCCGATTACATTGAAAAAAATTTTGGAATATTTGGCAAACCAACTATCAAGCATCAGCTTTTAATTTCATCTAAGGTAAGAAAATCAATATATGAAAGTGATGATAAAACCTTATTCTATCCTGATACTAAAAATTTATCCTATCTAATCAGGCATAATTATCAACCTCCGAAATCTAATATGATTGAAGAACCGGAACAAAGAAAAATTTTTTCAATTCAACTTTTGAAGCAAATTGTTGCTGATAAATTAATTGGACAAAAGTTAGAATCAGCAGCTACAAAGAACAGGGGGCAGGCATTGGAACGCAAAGTCTTAGAATTATTAGGCTACACAACAAATGAATCTGAGTTATTGTTCGGGGCATTTCCGGATATCAGAAACCAATTGCTTGAAGTAAAGGTTCAGGACTCGCCTACTGTTGATTTAGGAAAATACTCACCGGAAATTGAGGAAATCGTGATTCCCAATTTAAAAATATCAACACACGATATTAGATATCTAATTGCTTTAACAAATCAGGAAACAGAAATAATTGAAGGAATAATCTTAGCTCCCGGCGAAAAATTAGGGGAAGTTTTTTCTTATGTAAGTGACCAAAGCTATAAATGTCAAAAATCTATTCCAATGAAATTTTTTGATAAGTATTATGGCAAGGCTGTATTTAATCCGGATTAAAAACCGGTTCAACATTAAATGCTTCGGCAACTTTTATTTCTAAATTATAAACAAGTTGCTCAATATCTTGTATATTATTCAGGTTATTGAGTTGTTTAACAATATTAACAATTGATTTTGCAGAATCCAATTTAAAATCAGGTAAAGGATAATTCTGAACATATTGAGAGAAATATCTTCTCCGACCCGAATAGAGCTTATTGTTAAAAACTAAATCGTGGTATTTTGTCATTAGTTTTGAGTTTGCAACACCTTGGATTAGAAGAAGCATATCTTGTTCTTCCGGTTTTGTTGCAACAATCCAATAGCAATTGCCATTAACTATTTTCCCTGTATTATCATAGTGAAATCGAGGCATCACACTAATATCAGGAAAAACAAGTTTGGGGAAATTCCAAAGTCCCGGGTTTTGGGGAACCCAAATTTCAAACCAGTCTCGTCCTGCATCAATCAGGTATTTCCGACTTTTTAGTTTATCCTCATGCCTTTCAAAATATTTCTTTGCTTTTGGAAAATCATTAAGCTCAATCACTTTCTTTTTCCCATTATCAACAAAATGAGGATATAGAACTTTGAATTCCTTTTCATTGGATGAACACCATAGTTTAATATTTTCCTGAGATATTAAATCTTTAAGTAGATTTTCTTCCGGTTTGTCATCACATAAATTATCCCACTTATCACTTATAAAAATTTTATCAGCAGTAGTTTTAATCCCAATCCTTACTTTAAAAAAATCACCAATAACCCCAACAGAATTATTCTCAACATCAGAAACCCATTTTGCTTCTACATTTGAAAGCATTGTCCATGTATTTTCTTTTGTATTGCTAAACTTTAAAACACCTGATGATTTTTTGAACCTTTTACCATTAATAGTAAAATATCCATTTTCTTGGGAATTAAGAATTTGGAAAATATCATCTGCTTCAATCAAATTACCTTGATAGCCATTTAATTCTTCATAAATTTTAGAGAATCGAGCAGATGTGTTTTTAATATCCCGTTTCTTTCTGCCTATAAAGATAGCAGGGAGAACAGCAGCATCAAATAATTTTGTGTCGCCAAGGTCAATTACTTCAAGTATCTCATAGTTTTTATATAAAAATTTTCTTACACTTTCTCCACTTTTAGTCAATAAATATCTGTTTGAAGTAATAACTCCCAATAATCCATCCTCTTTTAAAGCATGTGTCATAGCAATCAGGAATGGATAATATAAATCAACACGTCCTTTTAATCCAAATTTTCGAGCAAGTAATTGAGCTTGTTCTGAGCCGAGTATTTGAGTACGAACATACGGTGGATTAGCAATAATAACATCGGCAAACTCATTAAATTTTTGTGTACTATTAATGTTAAAATCAAGTAAGAGTTGCTTTTCATTTAGTTCAATGATATCTAAAAAATCATCAAGTATAAAATTAGCATTAACAATACCTATGTCAGCGAGTCTTTGTTTTGCAATTTGCAAATACTTATTGTTAGAATCGTAACCTTGAATTTTAAAATTTGATTTTTCTTTTGATAAATGTTTGGATATTGACATTAAAAGTGCACCATCTCCACATGCAGGATCTAAAACCGTTACATTAAAATCAGGCAGGTACGATAATAATTTATCAGACAAAAAATTTGCCAAACCATCAGGAGTAAAGGTTGCGCCTGTCTTTTTTATTTTGTTAACTTCTGAAATCATAATTATAAAACTTCACAATTGCAAAGATACTTATAATCATCTATAAAAGCAACTAATTTTTTGGAATCTATTTCATATAAGAACAGTTGCTTTTAAATACTCAAAAGTACAAATATTTGAAAAAAAATAAACTCAAATGGAAAAACAGGGAAGAATCAGAAAAAAATGAAAAATACTATATTTCGACAGAATAATTAAATCTTTATTTATTTAATTCGATGACTGCAATTTAATATCAATCCGGCAGTCTTTCTTATCTGCATTAAAATTTTCTATGAAGCTTTTGTTATAGGAAATATATGAAGCAATGATATTGTATTTACCGGGTATAACATCTTCAATCTCAAAATTACCATCGAAGTCGGTATAAGCTCTAATATCGGTTCCTTCAATTTTAACTTCAACGCCGGTAAGCGCCTCGCCTGAGTTAAAGTCAATAACCTTACCTGTTAATGAAATGGTTTTAGCGGGAGATATGCCTGAAGGCTCACCGGATTTTGCACCATCATTATCAGCGTATATTATTCCAATTAACGCTATGAATAAAACGGATAATAATACTCTTTTCATTTTTGTGTGTTTTTTAATGATACAAAAATAAGAGGGTACTATTAACTTAATTTTAAGCTGATGTTAAGTTTATATTAAATTCTAAAA
>JAIORT010000572.1 GCA_021107975.1 Bacteroidales bacterium
AGCTTAGGGGTAACTATAAGTGCCTGATAATCTGTTGGGTCTTCTAAATCAAAAATAGTTATTGGTGAATATGATTTAATTTCCCGGCTAATAGTTGTTTTTCCACACTGCCTGGGACCAAGAATAGCTGTAATAACAGACCTTTTTAGAGAATGTATAATGGACTTAAGGAGTTGCTCTCTTTTTATCATTTACTTGAAAATTTAAAGATTAACTTTAATATTTCATGCAAAGGTATGTAATTCTTAAATATGAAGGATTAGAAAAATCGAATATGGTTCCATTTCTTCTGCAAATTTTTGACTTATAAATTTGCTTTCCTGCAAAACTTATGAAAGCCCTACTATATATCGTGTGGATCAACCTGAAATATCAGCTAACAAATTCGGGTCTTCTCCTTCCTCAATTCCTACAATCTTCACTATCCTGAAATCTCTTAACCGGGTCTGCTCATCTGCCTTAAATTCTATAGGAATATAATATTCGCCATAACCGCTTGCAAAACCTTTGTTGTCAATTTTCTCAACCAGCACATTCTGTGTTTTACCAATAAATGAGCTGCGGTATTTTCTCTTAATCTTTTCTGCAATATCACGGATAATGGCGCTGCGTTCGGTTTTAACTTTTTCGGGAACCTGATCCGGCATGTGTTCTGCGCGGGTACCTTTTCTGACAGAATATTTAAACGTATGAATATGACTGAATCCTATCTTTTTAGCTATATTGCAAGTCTCCTGAAAGCCATCTTCTGTTTCTCCAGGGAAGCCAACCATAATGTCGGTTGTAAAATTAAAATCAGGTATTCTTGAACGGATTTTATCAACTATGTTCCGGAAATCGTCAACAGTGTAAGTCCGGCGCATTTTCTGCAATATTTTATCCGAACCGCTTTGAATACATAAATGCAAATTAGGGGTAAGTTTCGGATGAGAAAAAAGGTCGAACAACTTATCTCCGAATCCTTCCGGTTCAATGGATGATATTCTCACTCTGAAATCTCCGGGAAGGTTAACGATTTTTTCTACGAGGTTTTCAAAATTCAACCCTTCGTATTCATACCTTCCGATGTTTACTCCGGTTAGTACAATTTCCTTAGAACCAAAACCCAGTACCTGCCTGATGTTTTCTTCAATCTCTTTCCATGGTCTGCTAACGGCTCTGCCCCTGACAAACGGGACTATGCAAAATGTACAAAAGTTATTACATCCGTCCTGTATCTTGATGAGGCAGCGGGTATGAAAGCCTTTTTCGGCAGGTCCAAAACCGAAACGGTCTTTTTTTAATTCATCGGGGTGGATAATCTCACCTTTAAAGTGGCTGTCGATCAAGGAGAAAATATTATGTTTCCGTTCATTATCGACTGTATAAGTTGCTTTTACCAGCTTTTCTATGGCTTCCTTATAATTGTTTACCATGCACCCGGCAACCACAAGCACGGCATCCTGGTTTCTTTTGTAAATCCGGTTGATAACCTGCCGTGATTTTTTATCGCTCATATTGGTTACCGTGCAGGTGTTAATAATATAAGCATCGGCTTTTTCGGTAATATCCACCACCTCGTATCCCGAATTGACAAACTCCGAAACAATGGAATCGGTTTCATATTGATTGAGCCGGCAGCCGAGGGTTTTGAATGCGATTCGTTTTTTCATTTTAATTCCTGCATTTTTCTGGTAATAAAATCTTTCAGCTCTTTTTCTGAAGGCAGGTTAATCATGTATTCACTAATGAATAGGTTTTTATTCATACCGGCCGTTGCATATTCTACTAATGCGTTGTTACTACCCGTACAGAGCAGAATCCCCACAGGATTTCGATCTGATTTTTGTTTGATCTCCTTTTTATAATAATTCACGTAAGTATTTAATTGACCTGCGTATTCGTGTGAAAAATCATCAACTTTCAGATCGACCAAAATATGGCATCTTAATATTCTGTGATAGAAAACCAAATCAATATAATAGTATTCACCCCCAATTAAAATCCTTTTTTGACGAGCTTCAAAACAAAAACCATTTCCAAGTTCAAGAAGGAATTGTTGTAGATTATCAATCAGAGCCTGTTCTAATTCACTTTCTTCTAAAACTTCCCGATAAGGTAATCCCAGAAATTCAAAAGTAAACGGATTTTTCAGAATATCTGAAGGTTGTAGTTTTTCGGTTTTTTGATTAACCAGTGCATGAAGTTTTTCTTTGTTTTTTGATAGCCCTGAACGCTCATAGTATAATGTTGCAATTTGCCGTTTTAATTCACGTACGCTCCATGTGCCATTTATGGACTCAATTTCATAAAAAATCCGTTTTAATGGATCATTAAGTTTTATCAATTCAACAAAATGAGAATAGGGGATTTTTTCAACGAGTTTATCCGATGGAGTATAAACGGAAAGTTCTTTTAACCGCTTATCCCAATCATGAATAATTTCTTCTGAAGATATCCATTGTAATTGGTCAGACGCTGTCTGACCTTTTTCAGGCAATATAAACATTTCAACCTCCATCAAAGGCATTTTTTTCAATTGGTCAGACACTGTCTGACCAATCTGCGGATAAGTGAGATAAAACTTTCGTGCATTTTTGAGGTAAGTTAATGAAATTTCACTTACATCGCTTTTCAAACGATTAACAATTTTATTAAGAACTTTATCTCCGTAAGCTGCCTTGTCTTCACCTTTTTGTTCATATTCAACAATATAAAATCCAAAAAGCCAATTGCGTAAAGTTAAAGATGTATTAACGGCGCTTATGGCTTTAGATTTAAAAAATTTATTCGTTTGTCGAAATAGTTCGGTGAGTTTATTAAAATCCATTTAATTATAAGTTTTATTATTACTTGATTATAAGAATGAATTAAATCTAATAAGCAAATTTAATCAAATCCAAAACAAAGAGGATTTGAAGTTAAAAAAAATCAAACAAGCTCACCCGCCACAGAAAACTCCGTAGCAGAAATAATTTTTACATCCATCATTTCTCCAATTAAAGAACTATCAGATGAAGGTATCCTGACATTGATTTTACCTTCCGTTAGTCCTGCCAAGTATTTTTGATTTCTTTCTTTTCCCCTGACCAACACCCTGAATGTTTTCCCAAGCATTTGTTTATTGTTTGCAAAAGAAACTCTTTTTAAATCCTCTGTAAGAGTATGATATCTTTGTTTTTTGACTTGTTGCGGAACATCATCATCCCAGCGTGAACTCATGGATCCGGGTCGAACCGAATATTGCGCAATGTACGCCATGTTGAATTTAAACTCATCCATGATCTTTTGGGTGTTCTCAAACTGCTTGTCTGTTTCGCCTGTGAAGCCAACGATTATATCGGTAAATAAAGTTGCCTGCGGAATAAGGGTTTTAATCGTTTTTATGATTTTCCTGAAATCCTCCACCGAATATTTCCGGTTCATTCTTTTCAACACTATATCATTTCCCGATTGTATGGGAATATGAATTTGTTTGGCAAGGTTTGGATATTGGGCAATGACTTCAATAACTTCATCCGTCATATCCCGTGGATGTGGTGAAGTAAAGTACACCCAAAATTCTTTCCCGGATTTAATGCCCATTTCTCCAATCTTGCGCAGCAATTCAGGAAAGCGGATTTTTTTACTTTTCTTGTCCAGTCCATAAGAATTTACGTTCTGCCCTAAAAGGGTTATTGATTTATAGTTTTTATCAATCAAACTCTGAACTTCTACCAGGATTTCCTCCGAAGACCTTGAAACCTCCCTCCCTCTTGTATAAGGCACAGCACAAAACGAACAAAACTTATCGCAACCGTTTTGTATTGGTACAAATGCTTCAAACGAAGAAGTATATTCGGGATGAATATGCCAGAAATCCTGAATATGTATATTCATCTCCAAAACATCGCTTTTATTTTTCAGTTCACTTAGTCGGGGTTTTTTGTAAACTGTTTCGTTTTTACTTTTCGCCTGAAGACTCACCGGGGTAACAATTCCGTATTGACTGATAATATTGGGTAATTCCTGTAACTCACTCATCGGGAAAACAATATCGAATAACTTAAGGAATCTTTCACTGTCAGCAGGTAAAATACAACCTGTAAGAAAAGTAATAAGGTTTTGCCGGTCTTTTCGCTTATTCCATTTATGTATTCTTGAATATACCTTATCGATTGCTTTCTGACGCACAGAGCAAGCAAGGATACCGAGCAAACTGGCTTCTTCTTCATTATCGGTCCATGTATAACCCATCCTTTCAATGACCGGGCGTGTCCGCTCACTGTCCGACATGTTCATCTGGCAACCAAGTGTTATGATGTGGTATTTCATTGTTAAATTGTTACTTGTTGCTGGTTACT
>JAIORT010000875.1 GCA_021107975.1 Bacteroidales bacterium
AAATATAATCTTATTTCACCATTCTTATCATCCTGAAATTCCTCTTCATATCTTTATTAAGCCTGATATTACGGAAACCTTTATGCTGGAATAAATTCTTTGTTTCTTTTGCCAGATATTGATTTATTTCACAATATAATTTTCCGTTTTCCTTTAAATGTGTCAGGGCAAAATCAGCAATGGCATTGTAAAATATCAGAGCATTTTTATCTTCAACGAATAATGCCCTTTCGGGTTCGTAATCAAGCACATTACGTTGCATTTGTTTCCTTTCGGATTTTCGTACATAAGGAGGATTACTTACAATTATATCAAAGTCGGGCAAGTTGCCTGAATTGAAGATGTCAACCTCTTTAAAAATAACATCAGCATTATTCATATCTGCATTGATTTGAGCAATTTGTAATGCCTGAGCAGAAACATCTATTCCGTAAACTTCCATTGCAGGCATATATTTTTTCAGGACTATGGCTATACAACCCGACCCTGTTCCAATATCCAGTATCTTCAATCCTTTTCCCGATTTATTTTCCTTAATTACCCATTCAATTAGTTCTTCAGTTTCGGGGCGGGGAATCATCACATCAGGAGTAACCCTGAAAGACATTCCATAGAATTCTGCCTTACAGGTGATATATTGAATAGGTTTGTAATTCTTTAATTCTTTAACCGCCAAATGGATTTTAAGCAACTCCGATTCGCTGATGGTCTTATCCGGGTTTACGATTAAATCAGCTTTAGTAATACCGGCAAATTCCTGAAAAAGCGTAAAAATAAAAACATCAGCTTCCTTTTCATCGTAAAAATTAATTATCTCTCGTTTATATTGACTTCTTATTTCACCAATTTTATTTGTTTTTATTTTCACACATCGAAAGTAAAAAAAATTTATAATTTTGAAGAAAAATAAAAAATTTGATTCAATATGAAAGGTGATATATTAATTATTGATGAAAATCACAGAAAAGCAGCGAAACAGGTCGTAGATCTAATTTTCGAAAAAATCTGCAACAGAGGGAATAAGTATGTAATAACAGTGGCAGGCGAATCAGGAGCAGGGAAATCGGAAATCGCCGATTCAATTGCTGAAGCCCTTGAAAAGGAAAATATAAAAAGTTTTATTTTCGGGCAGGACGATTATTTTGTGTATCCGCCAAAAACCAATGCAAGGCAAAGAGAAAAAGATATCAACTGGGTGGGAATGCAGGAAGTAAAGCGCGATTTGCTTGACCAAAACATTAAAGACGTACTTGATGGGAATTATGAAATCATCAAACCTTTGGTTGATTTTAATGCAGATAAAATAGGAAAAGAAACCGTTAATCTTAAAGATTACGATGTTTTAATTGCTGAAGGAACTTACACAACAACACTTAAAAATGCCGATTGCCGGGTGTTTATTAACAGGAATAAACTTGACACCCTTGAATCACGGAAAAAGAGAGCCAGGGAAAAGCAAGACGAGTTTTTAGAAAAGATACTTACGATTGAGCATGAAATCATCTCCCAACATAAAAAGTTGGCTGATATTATTATAACGAAAGAATGGGATGCGATCCCCTCATAATGACAGAATCGAAGGCTTTTAAGATGGCTTCAAATTGATTTTTTATTTCCTCAAAGGGAAAAAATATTAAACACTTATTTATTAACAAAAAAAAATATTATGAAAAACAAAAATTTTAAAAGCATCGCCATGCTATCCACACATGGGTATTTCGATGCAGTTCCAACATTAGGAAGAACTGATACCGGCGGACAAGTGGTTTATGTTCTCGAACTGGCAAAAGCCTTAGGTAAAATGGGTATAAAGGTGGATATTTACACACGCTGGTTCGATGAAGACGACCAACAAATCAATCCGGTTCCCGATAACCCGAATGTAAGAGTTATCAAAATAAGGGCTGGTGAATGGGGATTTGTCCCCAAAGAATTTATTTATGATCTTTTGCCTGAATTAGCTGACAACATGATCAAATTTATTCAGGAAAATGATTTGGATTACGATCTGTATAACGGACATTATGTTGATGCCGGAATTGTAGCTTTAGACGTTGCAAAACGGATGAACAAGCCATGCTATTTCACACCCCACTCTCTCGGTGCCTGGAAACAAGATCAAATGGGCGGAGACCCCAGTGAGATGGAAAAGAAATTTAATTTCAAGTTGAGGAACAGCGAAGAAATGAGATTATTTAAAGCTGTAAACGGATTATCGCTAACCACACAGGTCCAATACGAGAAATTGAAAGAACTCTATAATTACGATGCAAATAACATAGATATCATTGCACCGGGAGTTGATATTTACCGCTACCGCATTCCAACGGAGGAAGATTTGAAGATAGACACGAAAACTCCTGATAAGTATGTATTTTGCCTTTCAAGGATAGACACTAATAAAGGACACGACCTCTTATTAAATGCATTTGCACTAATAAAGGATAAGGTAAAAGATGTTGATTTGGTTATAGGTGGTGGTTCACCCAATCCAAAGGCAAGAGAACTTGGTGTGTTTGCGAAAATGGATGAGATAATAGACAAAAACAACATGCAAGACAGGGTATATAAAATCGGATATGTTGCCGATGAAATGATGGGTCCATTGTATCAACAGGCTCAACTATTTGTTTTACCTTCTTTGTTTGAACCTTTTGGCATGACCACACAAGAGGCAATGGCTTGTGGAAAAGCTGTTATAGCTTCCAAATTCGGTGGCATCAGAAATGTTATCACCAACGGAAAAGACGGTATGCTAATAGATGCTGCCAACCCTCAGGAATTTGCCGATGCATTAACAGAACTATTAACAGATGATGAAAAAAGAAATAATATGGGATTGGCAGCCAGAAAACTTATTGAAGAAGAATTCAGTTGGAAAGCCATTGCAGATAAGTTTTTGGATTTTTATCAGAAATATTATTAAATCTTGAGGTTCCAATTTGGCACCTCAAGATAACCAGATATGGATAATTTAGTACCGAAAGAAGAATTAATTGCAGGTAAGATTTATTTAATCCGCAATCAAAAAGTAATGCTCGATTCTGATTTGGCTGAACTTTATGATGTGGAAACCAAAGTTTTAAAGAGAGCAGTCAGAAGAAATATTGACCGCTTCCCTGAAGACTTTATGTTTGAATTAACCAGCGAAGAATATAATTCTTTAAGGAGCCATTTTGGCACCTTAAAGCGTGGAGCTCATTCAAAATATCCAACAATGGCTTTTACCGAACAAGGGGTAGCCATGTTATCCGGAATACTTCGATCCCAAGTGGCTATTCAGGTTAATATTCAAATAATGCGTGTTTTTGTAAAGATGCGCAAACTCATAACAAATTACGAAGAACTCCTGCAAAAAATCGAGGCACTTGAATCCAATGCTTTGGAACAAAATGAACAAATAATCAATATTTACGAAATTATTAAGGAGTTGATAGAACCAACATATAAAAACAGGAAACCAATAGGTTACAGAATAAATGAAAGACGTGAAAAATATCTTGCAAAACATAAAAGAAATAATTAGTTCCGGCAAAAAAGCCGCCCTCTGCATCATAATCGAAACTAAAGGCTCTTCTCCGAGGAAAGCCGGTTCGAAAATGATTGTATTTGAAGATGGTAGAATCGAAGGCACAGTTGGCGGAGGAAGTCTTGAAATGCAGGTAATAAAAAATGCACTACAAGTAATTAGTAACAGAGAACCAAAAAAGTTTATTTACGATTTGGATAATGATATGGATATGAATTGCGGAGGCTATACTGAAGTTTATATAGAGCCGGTTTTACCTCAGCAACAGTTGTTTATTTTTGGAGCCGGACATATTGGAAAAGCACTTGCCAAATACGCTCCTGATTTCGGATTTGCAATTACCATTATCGATAATCGTGAGGGATTGGAAAAGGAATTTGATCAAAATAAAATCCGATTTTTAAATAAAGAGTATGTTGAAGCTACAAAAGAAATCGAATTTACTGAGCAATCCTTCATTGTTATTGTTACACCAAAACATGCTTATGATGAAGATGTGCTGGCAATATGCGCTAAAAAGCAATTTGCTTATCTCGGGATGATCGGCAGTAAAAATAAAGTTGCTCTTGCCCGAAAAAGAATGCTTTCTGAAAATATTTTATCTGAAGAAGAATTAGATAAAGTGGATATGCCTATCGGGATTAAATTTAATGCGCAAACGTCGGAGGAAATTGCTATTAGTATTTTGGCGAAATTGATTGACAGAAAGAATAGAAAAAATTTGTAATTTTGACGTAATGAATTCAAATAAACAACTTTTACATAGAATAAAAAATGCGGTTCACA
>JAIORT010000104.1 GCA_021107975.1 Bacteroidales bacterium
GTAATTTCACAATTTTCAAAGGATGGTTGCCCGGTGCTTTCGCAATAAACATTGTAATTATTTCCTTTAGTGATGTTACAATACTTCATAGATGATGTAGCACCATAATAATCGCTTCTATCGTGGAAGTACATTCCTTCCCAGTCACTCTGCAAATCACTATCAGGCATAAATGTGATTATGCTGTCAGTATTGCCTTCAGCGTATAGTTCCCCTGCATAATGGGTGTAAGGTATATAAGTACCTACCTGCAATTGTGTACCTAAACTAAACCTTAGTGTATTTCCCGGCTCAATGGTTATCCTGCTTATAGATCCAGCTTTACCAATTGTAATGTCTGCCAGGATCAAATAATCAATACCATCATTATAAAGAGTTCGACTATCGGTATAATGCCCTCCAGACAGCGCAAACTTATTAGGAGAATTACCTGCATAGCTATTACCTGATAAATGCGAATTACATGTCCAGTCGGTATAATAAACTGGATAGCTGCCATTATTCAGGAATTGGGAATTATGTATCTGCGGTGAGGATTGGTATTCCTTTATACCATATTGAACAGCATTTCTGAAAATACTATTATCAATGCCGGGCTGGCCTGTAGCTTCACAATATAGGTTATATTCATTTCCTTGTTCAACAATACAATAATCCAAAGTTGAGATTCCACCATATATGTCACTTTTGTCATGAAAGAATATTCCTTCCCAACCGCCGGGCGTGTCATTATAAGCCTTAAAAGTAATCTCGTTACCACTGGTTCCGACCGCATATAGCTCGCCTCCGTAATGGGTGTAAGGAATATAATTTCCAATCTGAAGTTGTGTGTTCGGTTCAAAATTCAGGGTAAGGCCCGGTTCAACGGTTAGTCGGCAATTAGTTCCGCCTTGTCCAACTATAATTGAGTTCAGTATATGGTAATCAATACCATCGTTTTGTAACGTGCGGTCAGAAGTAATACTCCCTCCTGCATAGCCGATAAGGTTTATACCTTTACCGCTGTAAGTATTATTCGTTAATGTGGGTGAAGCCTGCCAGTTTTCAAAATACAAGGGGTATCTGCCAAAACCATAAAAATCACAATCTTCAAATGAACCATAAGAACTGTATAGTTTGACTCCGTCAAGTACAGCATTTCTGATAACACTGTTCAAAACCGTTGCCTGGTTGGTATTATTAAAATACATATTATAATCATTTCCATTTTCCACTACACAATAATCCAAAACGGAGCTACCACCATAATGGTCACTTCTATCATGAAAATAAACACCTTCCCAACCGCCCACAGCTCCATCATGAGAAGTGAAAGTGATCAAACTGTCAACAGTACCAATTGCGTATAATTCTCCACCATAATGTGCATAAGGAATATAGTTACCTATTTGCAAATAGGTACCGGAAACAAATTTTACAGTATTTCCGGGTTCTATGGTTAATCGACTGTTATTTCCAGATTTACCAACTACAAGATTACCAAGCATAATATAATCGTATGCAATTGAATTCCAGGTTTGATTACTGGTTACCTGACCGCCTTCTATACAAATACCATTGTAAGTATTTCCTGAAAAAGTGAGACCTGTTCCGTTAGGAGGAAGAATAGTAAAGTTTGGCGAGGGATAATACATTGCATAAGTATTATTCTCAGATAATACAGAATAAAAATTAGGTTCTGATGCGGGAGATGATAAATAAATCCCGGCAAACTGGTTATCCGACATTTCACAATTAAGGAATGATGGATTCGAATTGTTATGATAAACACCACTTTCTGTGTTTCCTCCAAAAAAGGTTTCTTCAATAGTTAAATGAGAGGCGTTTAAATTTAAACCATGCCCATCCGCCCCTCTTAAACTACTATGCATTAAGAGTGGTTCATTGGTGCTGTTACAGTATAAGTTGGCATTCCAGCTACCGTAACCTGCTCCTTCAATTACTGTGTGGTAAAATTGCGAAGAAACTCCATTGTCACTGTTGGGGTCGAAATAGATTCCATCCCAGGTTCCGATTTCACTAGTATATCCTTTAAACCTTACCGAATCAGTTACAGTTCCATTACAAATGACATTTGCCTGGCTGACAGTCAGTCCTGTTTGGGGCAAGAAATTTAGTTCAACCCCAGCATCAAAAGTATGTGTACCTCCGGTAAATGAAATATCTGCAGTAACCCAATAAGGACTGCTGGCAAGATCAAAAGTTGTCCAACCATTCAGATTGCCCGATAATTCTGTACCCGGTGTCCAAAGGTTCATTTCATGGAAAGTTGGGGTTACTGAGCCATCACCTGTAAAAACTATCTTATATTGAAGATAACGGTCTGTTATTCCAATTACAACCGGACTGGTAGAAGTCAGTGCAGTCCAGTTATCCCAGTCAAGGTCTTCACCGGCAGTACGATATGCAATTTCTGTATTTGAACCAGCAGGATTTGAAGCTGAGAATGTGAGTTCAGTAATCACCCTTTCTGCGCCGAGTTCATAAAACGGATTGGAAACAAAGAATCCGTTTTCTTCATAATCAGCCGACAATGTCAGGTTTGAATAACGTGAATTATGAATTGGGGTGCCTGAAAGGTTTTCACCACCGCAATAACCAATCCAGCCGTCCTTAGCAAATGCGGCTCCGTCTTTGGTACGGTCGTACATTATATTGGTTGCCAGATTCCAGGTTAAAGGAGAGGCATTTATATCAGCATAATAAATGCTATAGCTGTATGTCCCGCCGCTTTCTCCTGCAAGCACTGTGATTAATCCGTTCATAACTACTGATGAATGATTGCTGATGGTTACCGGTAATGCAGTCTCTGACGACCATGCACTTAGTGTTCCATTATTACCTGAAGTAGCATGGTAAACAGTATTTGATTTTGTTCCTCCATTTGCAAATCCGGCAAGCACATAAACTTTATCGCCAAAGGTTACCATGCTGTGCCCGTTGCGGGTTTGTGGCAAGGCTGTGGTTGCTGTAAAAGAAGATAACGTATTGTCAGCAAGAACTTTTGCGTAGTAAACCGTATTAAGTGCCGAAGTGCTTGTTGAAACATTCGTGCCACCGGCGACATAAATATAACCATTGCAATAAACGGCTGTATGCCCCCAAAGGGTTGCAGGCAGTGTAACCGATGCTGTTTGCCATGTTCCGATTGAACCATCGGTGTTTATTGTGGCAAAGTAGATTTCGTTGTAAATATTCGTGTCGTCTCTACCACCCAAAACATAAATAGTATTGGTCCCGATTACAACTGCATGATCCCTTAATCCTACAGGTAGTGAATTTTCGGTTGTCCAGCTACTGATACCTCCGGTTGTTAATGTAGCCCGGTAAACCGAACTGGAATACGACACATCGTTAAAGCCGCCAACAACATAAACATAACGGTTGTTCCATGTTGCTGCTTTATGCCCTTCAAGCGTTTGAGGAAGTACCGTGGTAGTCAACCAATTGTTTACATCGGTTGCCTGGTAAGGCAGATAAACATTATCCGATCCCACAAGAAGGTCATTATAGGCGCCTTTGTAGAAATCGGCATTAGACGTTTGGGTAAATGATACCTGGGCTGATACATTTATTGTACCCAGGATCACAAGGGAGATTAATCCCAACAGTATTCTTTTTGAATACCTTTTTGCTTTTTGTAAAACTTTTTTCATAATGGTTAGATTTAATGTTTTTAAATATATTTGTTAAGAAAATTCATAATAAACTCTTTTCGTATTTCCGTTACCGGGAGTGATGTGCCATCATTTAGTTCAATATTATTTTCAGTTTTATTAAAAATTTTTGATATAAAATTTACATTAATAATATGGTCTTCATGTAATCTCAGGAATGGTTGATTTTCTAATTGTTGTTCGATATTATCAATAGTTTCATTGATTTCAACTACTTTTTCATTTGTTAGGAAAATTATTGTTTTGTTATTATTTGCTTTAAAACGGATTATTTCGTTGGCCCGAAAAAACCTGATATGGTCTTTTGATTGGATTTTTATTTTGTGTTTCTCCTCATATCTTCTGACAATTTCCTTTAAGATAGGATTTTGCCCTAATGAAATCTCATCCATATCGGAACTGAACCAGATATGTTTTTTATTTGCGATTAAAAATTCCTCAAGTTCTTTTTGAATTCCGCTATCGTTTATAATGATGATCTTATCCATCAGGTTTAATGGTCTTTTAAAAATCACCACTAAATTAATAGCGGAAAACAAACTTGAGGGTGGTGAATTATTATTCGCCGGGGATTAATTATTATTCGCTGGCGTTCATTGATTATTCGCAAAATGA
>JAIORT010000649.1 GCA_021107975.1 Bacteroidales bacterium
AATGTAACAGTTCTGTTAAAAACAAGTTTCTCATTTGTTGAATCCGGATCAACGCAGAAATAGCCAAGGCGCTGGAACTGGAATTTGTCAGACGCTTTAGCACCCAAAACGTCTGGTTCGATTTTGCCTGTAATTATTTTTAAAGAATCCGGGTTAATGTTTGATTTAAAGTTTTCGCCTTCCTTATCAACAATATCAGGTTCCTCTTTTATAAAAAGCCTGTCGTATAATCTTACTTCAGCATCAATAGCATGTGCAACGGAAACCCAATGCAAAGTACCTTTAACTTTTCGCTGGCTTCCCGATCCGCTTTTGGTTTCAGTATCGTAAGTGCAATAGAGTTCGACAACGTTCCCGTTTTCGTCTTTTTTATAATCTTCGCATTTAATAATATAAGCTCCCTTCAGGCGAACCTCCCTTCCCGGACCAAGGCGGAAGAATTTTTTCGGAGGGTCTTCCATAAAGTCATCCTGTTCAATATAAATTTCTCTACTGAACGGAACTTTTCTTGTGCCCATTGACGTATCTTCGGGATTTACTTCCAATTCCAGTTCTTCAACCTGGTTCTCAGGATAATTTGTGATAATGACTTTTAATGGATTCAGCACCGCAAAAATTCGTGGTGTTATTTTATTCAAATGTTCCCGCACACTGAATTCAAGCAAACCTACATCAATAACATTATCACGTTTTGCCACACCAACCCTGTCGGCAAAGTTCCTGATGGATTCCGGAGTATAACCTCTTCTTCTCATACCTGAAATAGTAGGTATCCTCGGGTCATCCCAGCTATTAACATAACCTTCTTCTACTAATTCAAGAAGTTTTCTCTTACTCATTACCGTATAGCTCAGGTTTAACCGTGCAAATTCATATTGTCTCGGACGATACTCCGTTTCAATCAGGTTGTCAAGAAACCAGTCGTACAGCGGACGGTGAATTTCAAATTCCAGGGTGCAAATCGAGTGAGTTATCCCTTCAAGATAATCCGACTGTCCGTGTGTGAAATCATACATTGGATATATGCACCATTTGTCACCTGTTCTGTGATGGGTTGCATGTAAGATACGATATATTACAGGGTCGCGTTTATGCATATTAGGAGACGACATATCAATTTTAGCTCTGAGAACCCTTGTTCCGTCAGGAAATTCACCTTTCTTCATTTTTTCAAATAAATCCATATTTTCCTCAATGCTTCTATTCCTGAAAGGGCTTTCAATGCCTGGCCTGGTTGGGGTTCCTCTTTGTTCGCTGATTACATCAGAAGGTTGATCATCAATATAGGCTTTACCTTCGCGTATAAGCTTAACTGCCCATTCGTAAATTTGATCAAAGTAATCGGAAGCATAAAATAAACGGTCTTCCCAGTCAAAGCCGAGCCATTTTATATCTTCTATAATCGAATTTACATATTCTTCCTCCTCTTTTGTAGGATTTGTGTCGTCGAACCGCAGGTTGCATTTTCCATTGTATTTCTCAGCTAATCCGAAGTTAAGACAGATCGATTTTGCATGACCGATATGAAGATATCCGTTAGGTTCAGGAGGAAAACGGGTGTGGATACGTCCCCCGTGTTTGTTGTTTTTAATATCTTCTTCAATTATTGTTTCAATGAAATTGAGGGGTCGTGATTCATCTGAATTTAATTCTTCTTCAATTTTCTTTTCGTTGTTTTTCATTCTTATCCTTATTTTTATTGAAAGGGCGTAAAATTAAATAAAAACAATTAATATAATACGATACTAAAAACGGGATAAATTATTGCATTTTTTTGTCCCGTAGGGACTTAATATTTATAAAAAAAATAGTCACAATAGAGCACAAGTCCCGTTAGGGACGATATATTATTGAATATTAAATATACTGCTCATCATAATCAACATTAAATCTGTTTAACAATTCAATTGAATACCTTCTATTTATATTACGTCCCTACGGGACTTTGTTATGGGTGTATTTCATTTTCTTAAAAGGAAAAATATAAACCTTTTCCGGGATGTAATTTTTTCAATAAGCGGTCGGTCAGAAAAAGTGTAAAGATTGCAATAATAATAATAAGAGTGATTGACGATATTTGAAATGAATGGAAAAGCTGTTTAAAGTTATAAAATATATTTTCAAAAACAGAAACAAAAGCCGGATCATATTGATCAAATAAGGATAAGTTATCAAATGGTATAAAGTAATAAGTCAAATAAATTAAAACTAACAAACCTGCTGCTGCTAAATAGTACCATTTATTAATTTTTTTAATTAGCAGTATTAAAACTGATTTTTTCTCAGAATAAGCTTCCACTTCTTTCATAACTTTATTCGTGAAATCAACGGAAGGATTTTCAATATCTGATTTTTGTATCAGGTCTTTTAAGAAATCATCAGTATTATTTTTGTTGTTTATCATTTATATAACTTTTTATAGTCGTATTCGATTATTTGTTGAACTTCTTTATAAAGTCTTTTTCGTATCCTGTGGAGTTTGACCTTTACATTGGCTTTTGATAAATTCATTATTTTGCTTATCTCCTCAGTTGAATATTCCTTTAAATAAAATAAGTTAATTAATGTGCTTTCCTCAGGGCTTAGTTTTTCAATTACTTTATTTATTAAATTTTTTTGTTCGTCGTATTCGAGCCTGTTAACATCCTCTTTTATATTATCTAATGTATAATTTTCTATTATTTCATATTCCATATCAGTAGTTTCCAACTGTCTTTTCCTAGTTTTTGAAATAGCTGTGTTATAAACTATCCGGTATAACCATGTTGAAAATTTTGATTCTTTTTTAAACGATTTTAATGATTGATATACTTTTACAAATGTATCCTGGGCAATTTCTTCAGCATCTTCCCGGTTTCTCACTATTCGTAAAGCAACAGTAAATACCATATCTTTATGCCTGTCAACAATCATTGAATAAGCTGATACATCTCCTTCTAATATTTTATCTATATAAAAGCTGTCGCTTTGGTATTTCATCTTTTAATTAGACGATTAGATATGGTAACGGTTACAAGATAGGTATTTATTTTCTATTTTCAGATTTTTTGTAACCGGAATCAAAATGGGGGCGTCAAAGATTACGACAAACAAATTTAAAACAATTTAAAATAAAAAGTTATGTTAGATTTAACAGCAATATTGATTGTAGGAATTACTTTCGGAACTGTTTTTGGATTTATCTATTTAGTTATTAGAAAAAAGGAACGTATGGCAATGATGGAAAAGGGTGTGGATGCCTCTATTTTTATTACTAAGAAAAGATCAGATTATTCGTTGAAGTATGGATTATTGTTAGTAGGTGTTGCTCTGGGAATATTAATAGGAAATATTCTGTCAAACCTGCCTTCTTTCGAGTATGTACAGGAAGCTGCATACTTTTCAATGATCTTTCTTTTTGGCGGTATTAGCCTGGTAATTTATCATTTCCTCGCAAAAAAGCAATTTAAGGAGGAAGAAGAAAAGGAAGATAAAAATCAGGGATAAAATTCTATCTGAATAAATTAGCCACGAATTCACGAATTATCTGTAATAATCCGTGAACTTGTGGTTTTTTTGTTTTTATAGTTTAAAGGTCTCTATTATTTTGTATTCAGGACCTTGAGGTCTAAGAATACTTTCGATAAGTGAAAACTCAACAACATTTTCTTTTTGAATTTCAATTGATTTATAGCGGTCGATAATTTCCCGGAATCGTTTTTTATCATTAACAAATTTTATTCTTCCAATTGTGAGGTGCGGAACAAAATTCTGCCTGTCTTTTTCAAATCCGATTTTTCCCATTTCATCCAAAGTATCCATTGCCAGGCTTTGCATTATTTTGTTTTCTTCTATTCCGAACCAGATAACTCTTGGTTTATAGGAGCTGCCGAAAATTCCAACATCTTTCAGTTCTAAAGTAAACGGTTTATACCGCAAAGAAATTTCTGATAATATGGTTATGATGTTTTCAATTCTGTCTTCTTCAGTCTCCCCGAAGAATTTCATGGTTACGTGTATGTTTTGTGTATCAACCCATTTGATTTTGTCATTTCGCATTGCAGTTTTTAAATCATAATATACTTTCAGAAACTGATTGGAAGGATGTATTTTTATTGCTGCAAAAATTCTTTTCATAAAAAATCTATTTCTGTTTTGCTGGTAAATTTACGATTAATTAATACTTTTGCCCCAACATTAAAAAATCTAAAATTAAAACGGGGCATTAGCTCAGTTGGCTAGAGCGTTTGACTGGCAGTCAAGAGGTCATCGGTTCGATTCCGATATGCTCCAC
>JAIORT010000749.1 GCA_021107975.1 Bacteroidales bacterium
TTGATATGATCGCAGTTGTTGGTGATATTTCTCCGGCTATTGTTGCAGTAGGTATCAAAGTGGCTCTTTTGACTACTGTATTCGGTTTGATAGTTGCAATTATCCTGCAAGTTTTCTACAACTACCTGGTTTCAAAAATCGACAGCCTTGTAAATGATATGGAGGACAGCTCTATCACTTTCGTTGACATTCTTGCAAAATACGCACATAAAAACAATTAATTATGGATAAGACAATCTTAACAGTTTTTAAAATAATCTCCATTATTTTTATTGCCCTTGCAATAATATTACAGATTGTTGTATTGGTTAAAGGAGAAGAGGGATTAGTAGGAAGCAATGTATTAAATAATTATATGTTGCTCGGTTATCTTGCAATTGGTTTAACTGCATTTTTTGCCATTCTTTTCCCCATCATTTTCATGATCCAAAATCCGAAAAATATCCTTAAACTTTTAGGAGGTATTGTAGTACTTGTAATTATTGGGTTTATTTGTTATTCAGTTGCACGTAACACTCTTAACATTGAGCAACTTGAAACGCTAAAGACCACTGCTGCTACTTCCAAATGGGTTGGAGCTTCATTGTATTTCACATATATTATAGGTGGATTAGCAGTGATTTCAATAATATTTTCAGGGATTTCCAGTTTTTTTAAATAAAAGAGTAAATTATGGCAAGACCGATAAACGAAATAAACGCAGGCTCAATGGCTGATATAGCCTTTCTGCTTCTTATCTTTTTCCTTGTTACAACAACAATGGATATAGATACGGGGATTACCAGGAAGCTTCCGCCTCCGCCACCCGAAGAGATGCCAGATATAAAAGTCAAGGAAAGGAATATTTTCAAAGTATTGGTAAATAGCAGAGACAGACTTATGGTTGAAGGAAAAGGCGGACATATTAGTCTTTTAAAAGAACAGGCTAAAGCTTTTTTAAGTAACCCGAACTTATTGGACTCCAATAGTCCGGAAGATATGCCTGAAAAAAGACAAGTAGATATTCCATTGTTTGGAGGTGATGTATGGGTAACAAAAGGAATTATTTCTCTTAAAAATGACCGTGGTACTTCTTATGATATGTATATACAGGTTCAAAATGAACTTGCAGCAGCCGTAAGTGAATTAAGGGATGAGCTTTCGATGAACAAGTTTGGAATGAAGTTTTCCAAATTGTCGGATGATGAGAAAATCAAAGCCGTCCAAAAGGCGATTCCTATGGCTATTTCAGAAGCTGAACCAGAAGATATAGGAGGACATTAATATGGCTAAATTCAGAAAAAAAGGTGGTAAAAAAACCCCGGGAATATCAACTGCATCATTACCTGACATTATTTTTATGTTATTGTTTTTCTTTATGGTAACAACAACCATGAGGGAGGCAACTGTTTTAGTCAGGATATCAGCACCGGAAGCAACCCAAGTGCAGAAACTTGAAAAGAAGTCGCTGGTTAGTTTTATTTATATCGGACCCCCGTTGAATACAAAATTAGGAACAGATTCACGTATTCAATTAAATGATATGTTTGCAGATGTAAAAGACATCAGGGAGTTCGTCCAGCTTGAAAGGGAGTCGAAAGATGAAGCCGACAGACCGTTTCTTACAACTTCACTTAAAGTAGATAAAGAAACAAGGATGGGAATTGTAACCGATGTAAAACAAGAGCTGCGACAGGTGGGTGCTTTCAAGATAAACTATTCAACTAAGAAAAAAGCGATTATACAAAAATAAAGAAATCATAGTTTTATAAAGAAGAGAGGAAATATCAAATGTATGTTTCCTCTTTTTTATTTTCATAAATCACTGTTTTATTTTTTCTCAGATAAATCAATAACAAGAAAATAACTGTAACCACACAACTCCCGATAATCAGGAATTTATCATCAGTTGTACCGAATGATTCAATATCTGTTGAAATAAGTCCCCTGTTAAAAAGATATGCTGCTACAACCGTTAACCCGTTAAAAATAAAATGCAGAATAACAGGAATCCATAATGTTCCCGTCCAAATAAAGACATATCCGAAAAGAATTCCCAGTATCATCCTTGGTAAAAACCCATAAAACTGTAAATGTAATGCACTGAATAACACTGCAGAAATAATTACCGCCAAATGACTGTTTTTAAGCCAATCGTTAAATAATCGTAAAATCACACCTCTAAAAAGAAATTCTTCACCAACGGAAGCTAAAAAGGCTATTATAACCAGATTAATTATTAAAGCGGATACTGTATTTATATTTAAAAAAGCTTCGGAAAGTGCGTTTGTTCTTTCTTCCGTTTCCTTCATCCAGCTTTCAACGCCCTGCAAAAAATCAGGAAGGCTCATTTGCCGGTTAACTTCTACCATCCAGTTAATGGCAGGTATGGAAGCTATGACCATCAGTATGGACAACAACACAGGGATAAAACCGGGTTTCCGGTTGATTTTTAAATAAGCACCAATATTTCTGTTTTCAAGATAAGCAAAAAACAAAACCGGTAAAATGAAAATGCCCACCTGGTTTACAATTTGGAAATACTTTATAACTTTAATCGTAAAAGGATTATTAAAATCATTAAGATCGTTCAGTTGTTGTAAAATTCCTGATCCGAAAATGGGGATTGCAATAATAATTCCAAGAACCATTGATAGCACAAGAGATACGGCTATAATCAGAATTAATGTTGAGATTTTCAGCAAAAAAGACTTATCTTTTAAATATGGTAAGAATTCAATCATTATAAAGTTAAGTGGATTAAGTGCGGTAAAATTATAAATTTTGTGTTAGATTGATTATTAACTTTAAATTTTATCCCGAAACCCGATAACTATCGGGTTCGGGATTAGGCACTATAATTTGGTAACAATATTATCTTTTAATACACCTGCTTCAAACATATCAGTAATATCCATGTTCGGTTTTAAAAAATAAGCAATTAAATTGAGTTGCCGGGCAGCTAAAATATTTTGAAGAGAATCATCAATAAACAATGTCTCTTCAGGTATTAGTTGATTTTTATCTATAACATATTGAAAAGAATCTATATCCGGTTTTCGTTTTCCAATTTTAAATGACCAATATGTTTTTTCGAACAAAGATTGAAATTCGAATCCGAATTTTTTTATGAATTGAGTTATGTAATAATCGTAGTGAATGATATTAGTATTACTCAATATGAAAAGTTTATATCTGTTGCCGATTTTTTTAAGTAATTTAATCCTTTCAGTTGGATAATCACCAATGATTTGGTTCCAGGTAAAGTCAATGATTTCATCCGTAACATTAATGCCGGATATATCCCGTAATGCATTTCTAAATTCGGTTTGAGTTATTAATCCTTTTTCAAGTTTCTGAAATAACTCCGTTTGTAAAACTTTATTAAACAGTTCATCAAAGTTATCAACTCCCAGACTTATAAAGGCATTTTCTACCTTTTGATGGTCAATGTTTATAATAACTCCCCCAAAATCGAAAATAATGTTTTTGATATCACTTGTTGAAACAGGTTTTCTCATTTCTTAAAATATTTAATTTTTCTTTTTGAAATTAAACTGTAAAGTTATAATTTTGCACCCCTTTTTAGAATATATATGTTTTATTTCGATTGACTAAAGTAATTTAAAAATAGTTAATCAAAAAATAAAAAATAAAAAATGAACAATAATTTGGGCCTATAGCTCAGTTGGTTAGTCCCAAACCCCGATAGCTATCGGGGTCGGGATGACTCATAATCAAGTTTGTTGATTATAAGTTAATTTTAAAAATTATTGATTAATATTGAGGGCCTATAGCTCAGTTGGTTAGAGCACTTGACTCATAATCAAGTGGTCCCTGGTTCGAGTCCAGGTGGGCCCACTAAATCAAATTAAGTCGGGTGTTTTCCGGCTTCTTCTATGTATTACTGCTACATTCTATACAGCCCTTCTAAAGATACCTTTTATGTTGGCTCTACAAGACTTTCAACTGAACAAAGGTTAGAACGTCATTTATCCACATATTATGGTTCGATGAAGTTCACATCAAAATTCAACGACTGGGAACTTTTCCACGCAATAGCATGTCAAACTTTTCCGCAAGCAATGGCAATAGAAAAACATATAAAAAAAATGAAAAGTAAGAAATATATTAGAAATTTTAAGCTTTATCCTGAACTCTCTGAAAAATTATTTAAACGATATACTACTGACTCATAATCAAGTCCCCGAAAGCTTTCGGGGCTGGTTCGAGTCCAGGTGGCCCACTAAATCAAAATGAATT
>JAIORT010000547.1 GCA_021107975.1 Bacteroidales bacterium
AAATAACTCCTCAATAATATTCTCATATTTCTCGAAAATAAATTTCCTGCGTAATTTAAGGTTCGCTGTAAGTTCCCTTGTTTGTATTGTCCATTCGGTATCCATCAGCTTATATTTTTTTATCTGCTCATAGTTACCGAAGTTCCGGTTGTATTTATTGATCTCTTCCTGAAACCGCTTTTTAACTTCTGGATGATTGATTATTTCTACATTATAGGTGTATTTAATCTCTTTTATGGCACACCACGATTCTACGTAATTAAAGTCGGGAACAATGAGCGCCGCAGCAAACTTCTGGTTTTCGCCTATTACAAGTAAAGTATCAATGAAAGGGGACTCCATGAATTTATTCTCGATATGTTCAGGGCTAATATATTTTCCCATTGCTGTTTTAAAAATAGCTTTTTTCCTTCCTGTGATTTTTAAATGACCTTCAGGTTCAATCCTTCCGAGATCACCTGTGTGGAACCAGCCTTGCTCATTAATTGCTTCTTTAGTCAGTTCAGGGTCTTTATAATAGCCCTGCATTATACTTGGACCTTTACAAAGGATCTCCCCGTCGTCAGCAATTTTAACCTTGACATTTTTAAGCGGTTTCCCGACTGTTCCGAATTTCCAGCCTCCTTTTTCAAAAGTGTTAACAGCAACCACCGGAGAAGTTTCCGTAAGACCATAGCCTTCAAGTACCGGTATCTGTGCGGCAGTATAAACACGCGCTAATCTTGGCTGAAGAGCAGCGCCTCCCGAAACAATCACACGCATGTTACCTCCCAGTGCATCACGCCATTTGCTGAAAACAAGTTTATTTGCGATTTTTAATTGTTGTTTATAAAACCAACCGTTATTTCCATCTAATTCAAATTTAAGACCCAGGTTAACTGCCCGGAAAAAAATTGATTTTCGGATACCTTTTAGTTTCCTGCCTTTTGCAATAATTTTATCATATACTTTTTCGAGCAGACGTGGCACAGTAGTAAGCATTTCGGGTTTTATCTCTTTAAGATTATCTGCAATGGTTCCCATACTTTCAGCATAATATGTTGAAATACCTAAGTATTGGTAAACATACAGGTTAGTGCGTTCGTAAATATGGCTCACAGGTAGATAACTCAGGCATTTACATGTTTCGTCAACAGGGAAAATAAAATAAAGAGCCATAACATTGCTCAAAATATTATTATGCGTTAAGGTAACACCTTTGGGATTCCCGGTGGTTCCAGAGGTATAAATAAGCGTGGCAATATAATCAGGATTTACCGATGCTTTAATTTTTTCGAGTTGTTCAGGTACAGGATTTTGTTTGCCAAGATCGATCAGTTCGCTGAGATGTTTAACTTCTTCAATATGTTTGAATGTATATAAGCCTTTTATCGAAGGTGTTTCGGGAAGGATATGTTTTATTTTTTGTAATAATTCCTTTCCGGCAACAAAAACGTATTTTACCTCGGCATGCCTCAGTATGTATTTGTAATCCGACTCGCTGATAGTCGGATATATCGGGACGTGTACAGCACCTATCTGTAAAATCCCCATATCAAGGAAATTCCATTCGGGCCTGTTTTGAGTAATGGTGGCAATTTTATCTCCCTTTTTAACACCGAGTTTCAGAAAAGCATAGCTGATGTTATTGGCAGCCTCTATGTATTGGTCAATGCTGTATTTAACCCATTTCCCGTCTTCTTTGCCCGCAAGCACATCATTTTTTGGTTTAAACTTTTCTTTGTAATTGGGTAGAAGATCAAATATGCGTAAAACATTCATAATTAATATTTAAGAATTACTTCGCACTTCTTTTTTAACTTTACAAAGGACAATATGTTTACCTTGCCAAAATCAACTTCCTTACAAAGGAATATGTTCCTGTTTCGATTCTGCAGAAATAAACTCCCGGTTGCATTTCGTCTGCTCTAAAAATAACCTTATGTTGTCCCCCGGGCTTATTAACAGTATTTTCAATTAATGCAACTTCCTGACCTAATAAATCCAATACCGAGATATTAACATTTGATGTGGTTTGGAGGTAATAATCCACAACGAACTCATCATTGAAGGGATTCGGATAAATATTTATCCGGTCAACGGAATTCATTGCAGTATATTCAGAAGAAGATGTAATAACAGAATCTACCGTTCCGAAAAAAGGTTCAATATTTTGTCCGGTAATAACAATATCGGCTGTTCCTGGTTGGGTTATCGGTTCAAAGATATCTATTTCAGCCAGGCCATTTTCATCGGAAACAGCAGCGCCATGCAAAACACCATTCATAGAAAGAGCCACATACAGATAAGGCTCTGTACTCACTGTAAAAGTTGTATCTCCGACAGTTATTGATGATGCATAATTAACTTCAGGCAATGAAGGCTGAGGCATATAAATACAAACCGATGGGTCGCCTAATAAATTATAAGTTTCCCAATAGTATGTTTCCATGCCCGAACCGGCTTGAGTAACCGCAAGATTACCTGCAGCAGGAAACTGACCCTGCGTAACATACCATTCATCCAATGGTTCTCCATGATCATGGAACAACCTGTCGTAAAACCCCAAATTATCGGGATCATAAACCGGATAAGAACTAATATCTTTATAACCAACTGCCCACCAGTAATCTTCATCCCAATATGTGCTGCTGGCAGCTCCAATATAGCTTAAAGCTCCTTTATCGGCTGCTCTGACTATTTCTTCACCAAAACAAGTCATGTTAAAACTGGCGGAAGAACAGCAATTTCCAATCATCAGGGGATACTTGTTTATATTAAACAATTCTGTAATATGACTTATATTCAAAGATGGATTACTAAAACCAAACGGACTGCAATGTCCTGTATAATTTAGAAAAGAAATTCCGTTGTTAATATTTTGTTTAATAAGTTGAGCATAATTTGTATCAGCCGGTTGAGAATAAATAAAAGGAAATATACCGTGCTCTTCATTCAAATAATAAGTTGCAGCATAATTAATATGTCCGTTACCCCAAAGCGTATCAAATCCGGAAGCGTATCCTGAAATCAGTACCACAGAATCGAGAAAAGGAGGTTCGGGAAATTGGTATTGCTCATACTCAAGGGTTTTAAAAATTTGTGGTTGTAATTCAGAAAGGTTGTTTGCCGAGAATCTTCCGTAATAACATTCCGGATAAACATCTCCGGTATATTCACTATAATAAAGATCAGTAAAATGATAACTAACAGTTCCGCTAAATGACGGAATCTGCTCAACATCGCCAACAAATAAAATAAAACTCTGCGAATAATATCCTGCCGGGGGACTGTTATACAAATCTTCAAGATATGCTTTTATGGATGAAGTAGTATTCCCTACGGCAGGATCGTCGGTGTATGCTTGTATTACCCTGAATCCCTTTTTTGTTTTCCACTGAATGAAATCCTGTAAATCACTTTCAAACATGGGATCGGACACTATCACATACGTAACCGGGGCATTAGTAATTAATTCATCTGTTGGAAGTGGTTTGTAGTTGATTAATTTAGAATATATCTTCTCGAAATAAGGTGAAAACAAAGACTTCTTTTTAGCTTCTGACAAGGCAGTATTGCCTCCGGTAAAGCTGATTTCCACTTCGATTTCTTCAAAAACCCTGATGGTATTTGTAACCGGATTGTACTGTACAGGAGCAATTTCCAACCGGGCAAACCTGACGCCCCGCATGGTTCCAAGTATTTTAACTTTAATAAGCTCTTGTCCAAGAAACTGATCTTTGGAATAGGAATTTTCATTGATAATAAATTCAATTGTTGCCGGGTTGTCAATATCCTTTGATACCGAAGCCTGTGCAGGTATTACAGGATTACTGATACAAAAATCACTTAAATTAAATTCTTTAAAAGCCTTATTAATGATCTTAATGTTTGCCTCAGCTTCCAGAGGAATTTCAATTAACTCTTTCAGTACAGGCAGTTTGGGTTCGCCCACTATAAGTGAAAAACCATATCCCGGAATGTTCAGTTGGGTAAATGTTCCGTTTTGTGTTGAGACTTCAGAAAAATCAATCGAATAAACCGTGCTTTTCAATCGCAAAACAGCATAAGTGTTTACCTGAATCTGTAATTGGTTTTTGTTGCTTTGATTTACTATGATATTTCCGGCAAATGAGTGGAACGAGCCGAAAAAAAATAACACGATAAAAAAACAGGTTAATTTTTTCATGACTGAAAAATTTTGAATTTGTAATATTTACAAAGATAAGTTTTTTCAGGAAATATTCACGAACTTAT
>JAIORT010000979.1 GCA_021107975.1 Bacteroidales bacterium
GAGAAGGACAATTTTGGGTTGCATCGGTTGACAAAGCCTCAAGACAAATTTTAAAAACAATTAAAAACAAGCGAAAAATAATTTACATAACAAAACGTTGGAGATTAATTGCGATACTTTTAAAACTATTGCCAAGACAAATTTATGATAGAATGTAAAACAATTAAAAATATTGTTCGACTATGAATCATGCATTATTTTTATTAAAATTAAATGAAAACGAAAATGAAATGGAAAATATTTTGAAGAATTTGATTAAGTATCAACAAAGAGCAAATAAAGAAGGAAGCACAAAATTAAATACAATGAAAATCATTGAGCAAACTGAAAGTAAATACGAATTTCATGTAACAAGGTGCGTGTTTTATGAACTTTTTACCTATTTGAAAGTTCCTGAATTAACGCTAATAATGTGTTCAATTGATAATGCAATTTTCAATACATATCTGCCTGAGAAAATAATATTTCACAGAAATGGATTGAATAATACGATACCTCAAGGAAATAAATATTGTGAATTTGTAGTTGAGAATAAAGAAAAACAATAATGCACGTTTGCACAACACGCAATATAGCAAAAAGCGATAAAGTGTTTGATTGGAGCGATTTTTGCCTGTTTCAATTTCATCTCGGTTTGATAGTGAATTGCTCGCAATACGCTTCATGCTATATTGCAACCATTGTAAATAATTAAAGACAAGATATGAAAAAGATAATACTAATAATCTTAACTATTCTTATAATCAATAATCTAACGGCTCAAACAACAAAAGACAGTTTGCCGGGTGATACTTCGTTAACTTCTTCAAAAGAAGAATTGTTAAAATTAGCATCCTTTGAAAACAATAATTATATTTATTCAATAGAAGATTTTATACAAAATCCCAATCAATACTCATTTCGTTTTTCGCCTAACGGGCTATATTTATCTTATAAAGAAAGGGATGCGAACAGTAAAGTTCATGTATTTGTTAAAAATACAAAAACAAACGAAGTAATTCGCGTAATTAAAGAAGAACAAGACTTAATAAGTGAATATGGTTGGGCGAACAACGAAAGACTGTTTTACCTAAAAGATAATGGGGGAGATGAGAACTATCACCTGTTTGCTGTGGACATAAATGGTAAAAATCAAATTGAATTAACTCCTTTTGAAAAGGTAGAAACTGTGATATTAAGCAACTTGCAAGACAGGAAAGAATATATGATTATTAAAATGAATAAAGATAATCCTCAAATCTATGAACCATACAAAATAAATATAAAAACCGGAGAATTATATAAATTATTTGAAGTTAAAGACCCTTCAAAGCAAATTCATTCGTATAATTTCGATAAAGAAGGAAAACTAAAAGGTTATACACAGTTACAAAACGGAACTGAATATGTTTATTACTACCGTGTTAGCGAAGATAAACCTTTTGAAGAAGTTATAAAAAGGTCATCGAAGGATAAATTTCGTATTATTGATTTCAATTATTCCACTGATAATCCACATGATGTCTATGTAGTATCAAATATGGCAAACAATACAGATGAAATTATATTGTATGATCTTGATAAAAAGGAGCTTGTAAGAAAAGTATATTCAAATGAAACTTTTGATATTAAGGGATTAAAACAATCCGGTAAGCGAGGATATGAAGTTGATTATTATTACTACTACGGCGAAAAACATGTGATAGTTCCTGTCAGTGAAACATATAGTAAATTGCATGATAAATTTGTCATGCAGTTTAGGAATAAATGCTTTACTGTTACCGATATGACAGATGAAGAAGATAAGTATTTATTATTTGTAGAGAGTGATAAAATGTATGGAATATACTATTTGTATGATGTTGAAAAAGACGTATTTAAGGAGCTATTTAATTTAAAATCTAATTTGAAAGAAAAGGACATGGCAGCGGTGCGTCCTATAAAATTCACTTCAAGAGACGGTCTAACTCTCTATGGATATTTAACCCTCCCCAAACAAGTAGAAAATGGGAAAAAAGTGCCTCTTATTGTGCATCCGCATGGCGGACCGCATTATGTTAGAGATTACTGGGAGTTTAATACAGAACATCAGTTATTTGCCAGTAGAGGATATGCTATTCTTCAAATTAATTACAGAGGTTCCTATGGATATGGGAAAGCATTTTACCAAGCAAGTTTTAAGCAGATTGGTAGAAAAATGCTCAATGATTTAGAAGATGGTGTTGCCTATGTAAAAACACTTAATTTGATTGATGAAAATAAAATCGGCATTTACGGAGGCAGCTATGGTGGATTAGCTACTTTACAAAGCTTGGTTAAAACGCCCGATTTATATGCCTGCGGAGTGGATTATGTAGGACCGTCAAATTTGTTTACGTTTTTCGAATCGCTCCCTCCTTATATGAAACCTCGTATGAATATGCTGTATGAAGCATGGTATAATCCAAATTTGGAAAATGAGCAGCAGATTATGAAAGAAGTATCTCCTGTATTAAATGTTGTGAAAATCAAAAAGCCTGTTTTTGTTATACAAGGTGCTAACGATCCACGAGTAAATATTAATGAATCCGATCAGATAGTTAGAAATTTGAGAAAGAGAGGTTTTGATATTCCCTATATGGTAAAATACAATGAGGGACATGGTTTTCGTAATGAAGAAAATGAAATTGAACTTTATAAAACGATGATGGGATTTTTTGCAAAGCATTTAAAAAATTAACTTTCTACAGAAACGGATTGAATAAAACAATGTTACAAGGACACGAATATTGCAAAAATATAATTGAGAATAAAGAACGAAAAAATGGAAAATAGAACAGAATTAAAAACAGAACGATTAATACTTAGACCGGTTGAAGAAAAAGACGCCAAAGCTATGTTCAAATATCGCTCGGATTCAATTACAAATCAATATCAAGGGTGGATACCAAAAACAATAAATGACGTTTTTGATTTTGTGAAAAACAAAGTTTCATCAACAATTGATTTAATTGACACTTGGTATCAATTTGTAATAATCAAAAAAGAAAACAACGAATTGATTGGAGATATTGGCATTCATTTTTTAGATACTGATAATAAACAAGCTGAAATTGGTTGTACATTAGACAAAACCTATCAAGGGAAAGGATACGCAACTGAAGCTTTGAAAGAAACTTTAGATTACTTATTTAATAAACTGAATAAACGAAGAATAATTGGTTCTATTGATCCGAGAAATATTAAATCAACAGGATTGGTTGAACGATTGGGTTTTAGGAAAGAGGCGCATTTTAAAGAAAGTATTTTGATTAATGGAGAGTGGATTGATGATTTGGTCTATGCAATTCTTAAAGATGAGTGGATTGAAAAAAGATAATATATATTGCAAAACAATGATAAAAACTTAATGCATGGAAGATTTTGAAAACAACAGAGAAAGCTGGAACGAATTAACATCTCTGCATATTAAATCTGAGTTTTATGATTTAAAGAGTTTTAAAAAAGGGAATACCTCATTAAATCATATTGAACTTGAAGAAATTGGAGATGTAAAAGGAAAAAAACTTTTACATCTTCAATGTCATTTTGGAATGGACACCTTGTCGTTTGCTCGTATAGGAGCAGATGTTACAGGTATTGATATTTCGGATGAATCAATTAAAGTAGCTACAGAATTATCTGAGGAATTGGCATTGCCGGCAAGATTTTTTCAGTCGAATATTTATGAAATAGACAAGGTATTGGATGAAAGTTTTGATATAATTTATACTTCTTATGGAGCAATTAACTGGTTAAATGATTTAGATAGTTGGGCTAAGATTATCAATCGTTACTTGAAACCGGGAGGTGTTTTTTACATAGTAGAATTTCATCCATTTATTTATACGTTAAATGAAGGCTTGCAGATAGAAGAGCATTATTTTAAAACTAACCAAATAGAAAGTATAGTAGATGAATCGTATACTGATAATTCAGTAGTATCTAAAAAGGTACTTAAACATGTTGAATGGCATCATAGTTTGAGTGAAGTACTGAATAGCTTTATTACAAACGGACTCGAAATAAAATTATTTAATGAGTTCCCGTATCAGGTTTATAATTGTTTTAAGAATATGATAGAAATTGAAAAAGGGAAATGGGTATTCGAAAAATATAAAGACAAAATACCTTATATGTTTTCAATAAAAGCTATAAAAAAGTAAAGCTACTGTTTACAAAAAAAATAAAATTGAAAAAAGCTATAATAATTGGAGCAACCTCAGGAATTGGA
>JAIORT010000869.1 GCA_021107975.1 Bacteroidales bacterium
TTAATGTATATGCCGAACCAGGTGTTAATACCGAAGCGCAAAATGAAACATTTAAGGAATATTTCAATCAGGCTGATAATGTAGTTTCTGATCCCGGAATAGAAATTACAGCTACATCATATCAGGTAATTCCAACCGGAAATGTGTATGATAATTTGGCTCAATACCCTGACTGGTTTCAAAATGTTAATTATAAAGGTGCTTTTGGAAGCAATAACTGGGCAAAAGAATGGACATTGCTTGGGCAAGAAGGCTTCATCGAATAACAGCTTAAAAATAATAACTACGTATTTTATGTTATACCCTCTCTAATTCCACAGTAAAATGCCGCATGATCGGCGCTTCGCGTAATATTCGCAAACCTTTTGTTATTTGACTTCTTCTTTCAAAAACATTTTCAATGGCTGCTGCAACATAGTCTATATGGCTGTTAGTATAAACCCTTCTGGGAATTGCAAGGCGTACCAGTTCAAGTTCGGGATAGCGGTTTTTTCGTGTAACCGGATCTCTATCGGCTAATAAAGTACCAATTTCAACACCTCTTACTCCACCTTCCAAATATATTTCAACGGCAAGCGTCTGAGCAATATATTCCTCTTTTAAAATTTCCGGTAAAAATCTTTTCGCATCTAAGAAAATGGCGTGTCCTCCAAAAGGCTCTAAAAGCGGAATGCCGAATTTCTTCAGCCTTTCACCGAGATAAGCCACCTGCTTGATACGGGTTTCTAAGTATTCAAATTCTGTTCCTTCATCCAATCCCTGTACAAGTGCATTCATATCCCTGCCCGACATACCGCCATACGTAACAAACCCTTCAAACATGATATTATAAACACTGGCTTCTTCGTAAAGTTTTCTGTCACGAAATCCGATAAAACCACCCATGTTTACTATGGCGTCTTTCTTACTGCTCATTGTCATGCCGTCAGCATAAGAATACATTTCTTTTACTATTTCCTTAATGGTTTTATCCTGATATCCATCTTCCCTGATCTTAATAAAATAGGCATTTTCGGCAAAGCGTGCCGAATCGAAAAATATTTTTATTCCATACTCTTTTGCAAGCGAATAAACCTCTTTAAGGTTTTGCATCGAAACGGGCTGTCCGCCTGAAGTATTACAGGTAAGGGTTACGATAATAAATGGTATTTTTTCTTTCGGATTATTTTTTAAAACATCTTCCAGTTTGTTCAGGTCTATATTTCCTTTAAAAGGATGATAAAGCGTGGTATGAAAGGCTTCGTCAATTGTGCAGTCAACAGCTTTGGCTTTCCTGAACTCGATATGACCCTTTGTTGTATCGAAATGAGAATTGCCCGGAACGAGATCACCTTCCTTTACTAAAACCGAAAACAAAACATTCTCGGCTGCCCTGCCCTGGTGTGTAGGCAGGAAATCATTGAACCCGAATAATTTTTTAATAGTATCTTTCATTATCAGGTAAGAGGAAGCTCCCGCATAACTTTCATCACCAAGCATCATAGCTGACCATTGTTTGTCGCTCATAGCTCCTGTACCCGAATCGGTGAGCAGGTCGATATAAACATATTCGCTGCGAAGGTTAAATAAGTTATACCAGGCTTCTTTCAACCATTTTTCTCTTTCTTCTCTTGTGCTTTTACGGATGGTTTCAACCATCTTTATCTTATATGATTCTGCAAAAGGTAATTCCATGATTATAAAATCAAATCGTTTTGGCAAATATATTACTTTTTTGAAAAATGGTAACGATAGATTTGTTAAATAAATTGTCGAAAATGATTATTAAAGAGGCTACTTGAAATTTATTGGTTTTTTATGAAATCAACTATCACTTCAATTAATTCCTTTTTCACCGGCAAATCAGGTTGACTATACGTTGAAATATTTTTTTCCCTGTCTGATTCTGCTTCTTTAAAGATATGGTTCATTCCTTCTATTATTTCTAATTTGGCACTTTTGTTTGCGTTAAATAAATTATTTGCGTCATTAACACTTACTTGAATGTCGGTTGTGCCTTGCACGATTAGCACCGGCTGTTTCAATTTTTTAATTTCATTTTGGGGGTCATATTTAAACCATGAAATTATATACGGTTGCACACTTGGTCTGAACAATGAGTATAACATCGGATCAATATTATCAACTGTTTTTCCTTGCACTAAACTGTCAATAATGGGGAAGGCAGCATCAATAACAATTTGTGGCTGAGATTTAAGCTGTTCCTTAAGAGTTTTATCTGCTGACTGACCTACACCGGCAATTGAAATAAAAATATCAGCCGGTGCTTTTTGAGAGGCAATCATTCCGATTAAAGAACCTTCGCTATGACCAATTACAACAATCTTGTTAAATTGTTTTTCCTGTTTCAATAATTCAATCCAGGCTACTGCATCATCAACATAGTTTTCAAAACGCAATTCTTTCTCATCTAATCCGGCATCGTTACTTGCGGCAATTCCCCTTTTATCATATCTTAATGAAGCAATGTTTTTTTTGCAAAGTTCTTCGGCTAACATTTTTAATGAATTATTTTTCATCATTGCATTATTGCCATCTCTATCCGTTGGTCCCGAACCTGCAATTATTAATGCTACCGGAATATTAAGCGAATCATCGGGAATTAAAAGAGTTCCTTGAATATTCCCCGATTCTGTTTCCAAAGTAACAGAATTTTCTGTGCCTTTTGTTTCTTCTTTTTGCTGAGCAATTAAATTAAATGTTGCCAGCAAAAAAATAATTATTAATATTTTTTTCATCTTTATATGCTTTTTTGTTTTTCCTTTCACCTTGATTTTTTATTCAATGATTTTGTATGAAAATTTCTTGCGGGTTTCTAATTCAGCCTGTAAAGGTACAATTGTTCTTTCAATTTGAAATTAATATATCTTTGGCATCGAAAAATCAATCATATTCAATGAAGCAAACAAATGTTTGCATAGTGGGTGCCGGTCCTGCCGGAGCAATAGCAGCATTATTCCTGGCAAAGGAAGGGATAAACTGTATTCTAACGGATAAAGCTAAGTTCCCGCGCGATAAAATATGTGGTGACGGAATAAGCGGATGGGTTGTCAGCATTTTATATGAACTTGATAAAAATTTGCTTTTACGATTGGCAAAACAGTCTTTCCTGCTTCATTCGTACGGGATCAGGATAGTAGCTCCTAATTCCAAATATATTGATCTGCCATTTCCTGATAACAATCTAATTGAAAACAATATTCCTCCCGGTTTCATTGCCCGCAGAATTGATTTTGATAGCTTTTTGATAGAGGAAGTAAAAAAACATTCTGAAATTGAATTTTTAGAGGAAACGGAAATTTCCCAATATCAATATGAAAATACAGGGATTGTTTTATCAGACAAAAACGGTTCTATACAGATTGATGCAAAGATCGTACTCTTTGCTAACGGAGCTAATTCGATGTTTATGAAAGATCCGGGCGGAATTATAAAAGATAAAAAATATACTATGACCGGGTTAAAGGCATACTACAAAGGTGTTGCCGGGTTTCATCCGCAAAATTATGTGGAATTACATTTTCTGAAAAAACTTTTACCCTGCTATTTTTGGATTTTCCCTTTACCCGATGGTTTGGCAAATGTTGGCGTTGGACTTGACCAATATAGGATCAGTAAAAAGAAGATTAACCTGAAAGAAAAAATACTGGAAGCCATTGAGACTGTTCCATATCTGAAAGAAAGATTCGCCAATGCAGAAATGGTCAGTAAAATTCAGGCTTATGGATTGCCTTTATGGGACAGGAAAAGAAGAATATCGGGAGACCGGTATATGCTTACAGGAGATGTTGCCAGTCTTATAGATCCGGTAACGGGGGAGGGTATCGGTCATGCAGCCATCAGTGGTATGCTCGCTGCCAGGCAAGCTAAAAGATCGCTTAAAGCTAATAACTTTACGGCGGATTTTATGGAACAATATGATAAGAGTATATATGATAAAATCGGGAAAGAATTGAATATTAGCAGTAAGATAGCAAAGTTTATAAAACATGCATGGCTATTCAACGCTGTGGTGAACAGAACTGTTAACAGCAAAACACTTCAGCATCGGCTTTCACTTGCAATGTCAGATTTGGAAGTCAGGAAACGTTTAAAAAAGCCATCCGTGTATTTAAAAGTTCTGTTAGGACGATAAATTCGTGGCATTAAAAAAAGAAAATAAAAAACAGCAGGTCAGATCAATGTTCAACAGCATTGCCAATCGTTATGATTTCC
>JAIORT010000728.1 GCA_021107975.1 Bacteroidales bacterium
GAGCATAATGACCCATCGGTGATCAGAGCTAAATTATGCTGGGATTTGTTGCGGCAATTTGACATACCTGCTCCCCGGTCAAATCATGTACGGGTTTACATCAATAATAGTTATTACGGACTTTATATAAATGTTGAGCATATTGATGAAGAATTCGTTGATTCTCGTTTCGGTAACCAGGATGGCAACCTGTATAAATGCCTGTGGCCTGCCGACTTAGATTATCTCGGTTCAAATCCCGATCTATATAAATTTACGGCTGGAGAACGCCGGGCTTATGCCCTGAAAACAAATGTCCAGCAGGATGATTACTCCGATTTGGCTCATTTTATTGATGTTCTGAATAATACACCCGATGAACAGTTAGTTTGTGAATTAGACAAGGTGTTCAACATTTATGATTACCTGAAGATTATTGCTGTTGATATTTTTACAGCCAACTGGGACGGTTATATTTACAACAAAAACAATTTTTATCTTTACCACAATACCAAAACCGGTAAATTTGAGTATATCCCTTATGACCCTGACAATACTTATGGAATTGACTGGTTTGGACGCGACTGGGGAACACGTGATATTTATGACTGGCAGCAACACGGTAACGAGGTCAGACCTCTTTATACAAAACTGATCAATAATTCAGAATTAAAAGATCAATTTTCTTTCTATTTGAATAAACTTATCACTGAATACACTGATGAAAATCTGTTTTTCCCACGAATAGATGAAATAAAAGAAAAAATAACACCTTATGTTGAAGTTGATCCGTATTACCCTTTAGATTATGGATATACTCTCAGCGACTTTTTTAATTCATACATTCAGGCTTTGGGCGGGCATGTTACTTATGGTTTGAAGCCTTATATTCAAACAAGAAACAGTACCGCAATTGAACAGTTGATATTGAATAACATTAATCCTGTAATAAAGTATATCGGAAACAGGCAATTGTTCATCGGACAGAACTTATGGGTAAGGGCTTATATTGAGGATGAGGATACAAATCCTGAAGTTAAATTGGTTTATACAATTGACTACGGTTTGTCTCAGTTCAAATTTATGTATGACGATGGCGAACATTTTGACGGAGAAGAGGGAGATAAAATTTATGGTGGTGTCATTTTAGATATACCTGTTAATACAACAATAAAATATCGAATTTCGGCTGAAGATAATTTTGGATATTATTCTATAATGCCATGCTCTCCTGTAATTGTAGAGTTGTTAGAATCGGGAGAACCTGCCCTCTACATTAATGAATTTATGGCAAGCAACGATTCAACAATTGCAGATGAATATGGCGAATACGATGATTGGATTGAAATTTATAACGGTGATGAAGAACAGGTTTGGCTTGGCGATAAATACCTTTCGGATAACCTGCAAAACATGGATAAATGGCAAATGCCTGATATAAACCTTGAGCCGGGTGATTTTATTTTAATATGGGCAGATAATGATCCCGAACAGGGCGCTAATCATACGAATTTTAAATTGGATCAGGATGGAGAGGAGATTGGAATATTTGATGCTGAAAATACCGGATTTTTTCTCATTGATACAATTACCTTCGGGCAACAAATAACAGATGTTTCTTTTGGGAGAGAACCTGACGGAGGCTATGAATGGATTTTTTATATTATTCCAACTCCCGGATATAGTAATGTTGCCGGTTCGATTGGAGAAATATTCAATTCAGACAATTTAATAAAGGTTTATCCAAATCCCGCAAATAACGGCATCGTTTATTTTAATAAATCCATAAACTTTCAATTATTCAATTCGGTCGGACAACTTATATTTAGGAGAACCAAAGTCAGATCAATAGATGTTCACGGTTTAAATAAAGGAATATATTTTATCGTAACTGACGAAGGAGTGAATATTAAATTAATGATACAATAATTTTATCATTCGTCTGACCACTGTCCTGTGCGTTTGCCTTGTCCATACGGATGCGTTTTAGTATGCGAAGTGGTCTGACGAATATTTAACTTCTTTTCTTTGTTCAATTTTCTGCATTAACAGGATAATCTTATTTTTGCAGCATGGAATCAACAAGACAAAATAAAGTATCAAGATTATTGCAAAAGGATCTTGGCGACATTTTTCAGCGCGAAAGCAGAAATTTATTCAGAGGAGCTATGATAACTGTTACTAAAGTTAATGTAACAAAAGACCTCGCGATTGCAAAAGTTTATCTGAGCCTGTTTGCTACAAAAGATAAAGAAGATTTGATTAAGTCAATTAAGATGCATTCAAAAGAAATAAGGTATAAATTGGGTCAGAGAATAGGTAAGCAAGTCAGGGCTATACCCGAATTGCAGTTTTATATTGATGATTCACTGGATTATATTGAGAATATTGAAAAGTTGCTGGATGATTAGAAGAAAATATTATGCAAAATAAAAAAATGAAAATTGTAAAGTTTAAAGTTTCCTGTTTTTGATTTACAATTTCAAATTTACAATTTACAATTTCAAATGCAATACGATCCGATAAAGAAAACACTCGGAAATATTTTTAACAGAAGTCCATTCCTGAGGAAGTTGTTTTACAGGCTTCTCGATCTTTTATTGCTCAGAACATGGCATATTAAAAAGGAGGTACGGAAATGGGCAAAAGGTAAAAAAACAAATATTGAAATACTGGATGCAGGCTCAGGTTTTGGGCAATATGTTTATTTCTTATCTTCACAAAACCGGGATTGGAAAATAACTGGGGTGGATGTTAAGGAAGAGCAGATTGAAGATTGTAGTGTTTTTTTCAACAACATCGGGCGAATGAATGTTTCTTTCAGGTTTGGAGATCTGACTAAATTCAAATCTGAAAATAATTATAATCTGATCCTTTCGGTTGATGTAATGGAGCACATCCTCGAAGATGTGAAAGTGTTTGAGAATTTTTTCGTTTCATTAAAACCCGGGGGGATGGTTTTAATTTCCACGCCTTCCGACCAGGGAGGATCGGATGTGCACGACCACGATCACGATTCGTTTATTGAAGAACATGTGAGAGACGGATACAATATTGACGAAATACAGGAAAAATTAAAGAAAGCCGGTTTTGCCAGAACGGAAGCAAGGTATAACTACGGCTCACCTGGTAAAATATCCTGGAAACTCTCAATGAAATATCCCATTTTAATGGTAAATATTTCTAAAGTATTTTTTATCGTTTTACCTTTTTATTATTTGATAACTTTACCGTTCTCTTTATTGCTCAACTATATGGATGTTACCTTGAAACATAAAACAGGAACAGGATTGATTGTTAAGGCGTGGAAATAAATTATGTTTAATTAGACAATTTATAAAATAAATATATTTCAATCCCTCACGTAATAGCTGCTTAAAATGAAACAACATGAACAAGTTATTAAAGTAATGGAACTAAATGGTGGTTTTGCCACTTTAGGTTTTTTATATCAAAATGTTAATGTTAGTCGTTGGAAGACAAAAACACCTTTTGCTTCAATCAGACGCATTGTTCAAGATGAAAGGTATTTTTTAAAAATAAAGCCGGGACTATGGGCACTAAATAGTAAAAGAGAAATAATTACAAAATTATTTGATATTGAAAAAAACAAAAAAAATATTGATTTTACGCATTATTTTTATCAAGGATTAATATTGGAGATTGGAAATATTAAAGGGTTTAACACTTATATCCCACCTCAAGATAAGAACAAATTATATTTGAATAAACCATTACAAGAAATAGCGACACTTACTAAAATTTACAATTTTACATATTCTGATATTTTAGATAGAGCTAAAACTATTGACGTGATTTGGTTTAATAACAGGAAATTACCTTCTTATTTTTTTGAAGTAGAACATTCAACTAATATTCAAAATTCTTTATTGAAGTTTTATGAATTACAAGATTTTTACTCTAAGTTCTATATTGTCAGTTCTGTTTATAGAAAAAAAGAATATGAAAAGAAAATTAGTTTATCAGCCTTTAAAGAAATAAAAGAAAGAGTAAACTTTGTTGATTATGATTTTATTGCTAATCTCCATTCTAAATCATTTGAATTATATACACTCGGTGACCTTTAAGCTATTGATATGAATAATAAGAACATAACTTCATAAATTCATTTACAATAAAATTAATTTAAAACTCAAAACTTAACCTTGAACTTCCCATTTTACATAGCAAGGCGATATCTTATCTCAAAAAAGTCGCATAATATTATCA
>JAIORT010000858.1 GCA_021107975.1 Bacteroidales bacterium
TAGAAAAGGTAGCATATTTTGTGAAGCACAGGGATTAACGACAATTTTACATCATGCTTAATACTTATGGTATTTATCCGGCTAAAAACGGTTTAATCACGAAAAGACCTGACAGGTTTATCTTTCCAAAATGTTTAAATTGTATCAATCAGACAAGCAGTCAATTACAAAAACCTATCAGGTCTCAATCAAATCTAAAATCGTAAATCTAAAATTCTTAGTATCCTCCTGCTCTTTTCCTGATAAACCATTCTGCAGTGAGCAATGATAAAATAAGTATCAGCAACAATGGAATATTTAAAATTTCAGTGAAACGTTTTTGAGTGTAAGAAATGGTTTTAATATCTTCACGTGTTTTAATAATTTCCAATAAATCATCCAATTGGTCAGGATACACCATTTCCCCTCCCCTTTTCAATGCAAGGTTATATAAAAGATTGTGGTTGGCAATTATGTTGGTCTTTTCAATATTTAATGCAGAAACCGTAAATTCCCCGTTATCTGTCAGTATTTTATTTCCAACCTGAACCCTTGCGGAGTATTTATAATTATCAACCGGCAAACTGCCGGCATTCAGATAATAGGCATTCGACGTTTTATTAAATGTATAAGGGAATTTCTTTCCTTCGCTATTGGTAATCGTTAAAGTTACTTCAGGCTCGTTTATCAACTCATAGCTTTCATTATAAACTTCGGCATCAAATTCAATATCTTCGTTCTCATTGAAATCATTTTTACAAAAAACCCTGAAAAAACTTTTATCCACTTTTAAAGAAAGAAACTGAATAGTTTTGTTACAAATTTCATTAAAAGCCTCAAAATTCCCTTCTTTGGCAAAATTGGTCATTCGCCATTTCCATATTCCTTCTCCGATAATAATACCTGTTTTTGAATCTAAAGTCTGATTAAAAAGAACTAATGGTTCATTTGTTTCAACGGAACCGATTTTTTGATAAAACAAGCTGCTTGCCGAAGGCTGAATCCTGTAATCGCTGTATGGACTTATTAATGGCGGAAAAAACCGTACCGCTGTTTGTGTTTTTTCTGACAGGGAAAACAAAGTGAATTCAATATTTATCAAAGGCAATGCTTCATTATATATGATTTTGTTTCCGCTAATTGAAATCCCGGCTCTCTGATTATTGAACAGAGATAATTTAGTTTGAGAGCTAATTATAAACAATACCGGTATATTTTCTTCAAGAATTTTCTCAAGTAAAGGCTTAATATTATTTTTCGCTGAAGGTAAGCCATGAAGGATAACAAGGTTATAGGCTGAGATTTGCTTGTTGAATTCATTAATCATTAAATCATCCACCTCATAATTCCTGTTGCTTTGAATGGCTTGCTTCAGTGCTGAGATATCAGGATGTGGCGAATTGGCAAGGATAAGGATTTTTTGCCTTCCTTCGAGCACATCAATAAATATATCCTGAACATTATTTGATAAAGTAATCTCATCAGGCAACGCAGACAATCTCACCCTGTAGCGTTGCAGCCCGGTTTCTTTTGCTTCAAGATGTAATTGAATGGTTTCGAAATGGTTCCCTGAATGAAAAGTAATATTTTTTGAATACAACGTCTTGCCGTTTTTTGAAATTGTGAGTTTAGTAGTCAAACCGTTACATTTATTTCCATTTACAATAACTTCTATCGGGAATTCATTTCCACGGTAAGCTATCCTGTTATAATTGACTTTATTAAGAATAACATCCTTTTGAATATTGGTATCTCCCAATGCAATGGTATAAACCGGAAAATTATAATTAGCCGATGAGTACAGTGGATTAATACCTCTGTTAAAAATACCATCGGAAGAAAGAACTAATGCACCGACATTCCGGTGTGAATACCTGCCGGTTATTTCATCCAAAAAAAGTGAAATATCTGTTTGATTGTCGTTAAAGTCAATAGAAAATTCATCAGTTACATTATCTCCGAATAAATATTTTCTGACTGAATAAGACGATTCCAATTTATTTAAAAAATCATTTAAACCTTGAAGATATTGACCTTGATAATAATTTGAATCTTTTACAGTAACAATCGACCGGGAATTATCCTGGGCAAAAATAATTATGGGTTTCTCGGTATAACGCGAAATGGTTTTAAGTAAAGGGTTCAGGAGCAGAAAAGCAATAATAGTTATAACTATTGTTCTGAACACAGCCATAATCCATTTTAACCAGGCGGGATATTCATTTCTTGTTTCTTTGTAATAAAGGATAAATGCATAGCCTATCCCTAAAATAAGGCAAAAAATAATAAACCAAAACGGGTATTCTGTTACTAAGTTGAAATTCAATTTATATGGAGCTTTCTATAAACAAAAATAATTGCAATTAAACCAAAAACCTGAAACCTAATCACGTATTCATCCCCCCACAAACACTAACAACCTGACCGGTAACATAAGAAGAAAGATCAGAAGCAAGGAACAAGGCAATATTTGCAACATCTTCGGTTGAACCTGCACGTTTCAGAGGAATAGTATCTGCCCATCCCTTTTTTACATCTTCGGGTAATTGGGCGGTCATTTCCGTTTCAATAAAACCGGGCGCTATGGCGTTGCAACGAATATTTCTTGAGCCTAACTCCAGCGCAATGGATTTTGTAAAACCTATCAATCCTGCTTTAGAAGCTGAATAATTAGATTGTCCTGCATTGCCGCTGACGCCTACAACCGAGCTCATATTAACAATCGATCCCGAACGTTGTTTTATCATAGAGCGCTGTACAGCCTTTGTAAGATTAAATACCGATTTAAGGTTTACTTTCATGATAATATCCCAATCGGCTTCGGTCATTCTTAAAAGCAAATTATCACGCGTAATACCCGCATTATTGACCAGGGTATCAATTTTCCCAAAGTCTTTCAAGACCTCGTTTATAAACTTTTCACTGTCTTCAAAAGAGCTGGCGTCGGATGCGTAACCTTTACCCTTAACACCAAATCCTGCAATCTCTTTTTCAAGGCTTTCTGCTTGTTCATCATATTTCAGATCCGAAAAAGCAATATCAGCTCCTTCGGAAGCAAATTTCAATGCTATCGCTCTGCCGATACCTCTTGATGCACCGGTTATTACAGCAGTTTTTCCTTCTAATAATTTCATAAGCTAATTATTTAGTTGAGTTTTGGACAAAGATACAATTAAAATGAAAAACTGAGTAAATGGAATAAGGGAATGGTGGAAAAATGGAAACTATGGAGTTAATACAGGCCTGTTTGATTGAAGACAGGCTAAGCGAGTTGGAAAGCCTAACCGGTCGAAAACTTTCCTAACCATATTCACCTTATATACTTCATATTACACTATTTAGTACTTGTCCATATTGTCCCATAGGGACTTAACCTTGGTAAAAAAATATGACAAATCAGAGCATATTGCCCCGTAGGGGCAAAACATATACTAAACTAATCGTAATGCACCTACGGAGCATTGTCTCATTTGTCGTAATGTTATCTACTACCAATGTTCAACTCCTAACGGAGTTATTAAATTAATATTATAGATGAACTCTATTCACATTTCTTCTTCCTTAAATTCGCCGGACAAACGATAAACCGTCCGTTTTTCAGATATTTCTGTTTCGATAATATCCAGTGTGAGGAAATTAGTAAGAATATTTCCGGCTTTATATGCTGAAATGCCGGCTATTCTTCTGAATTTTGAAAGCGTGATAGAATCATGATTTTCTAAGTATTCGAGCAGCAGCTTTTCCTTTTCAGTGTAATTGATATAAGTACCTTCCTTGCTTTTCTTTCTTTTCCATGCATTAACAAGCACCCTGTTGGCAAGAATATTTTGGTCATGCACACGGATATAAGCCAGCCATTTTCCATCTTCATTCTGTGCATAATGAGGTTTTTCGTTACTTGCAGGAATTGTTATTTCCAGTACTTTTTTCCCTTCCACAACCCATTCTTTGCTTTTAAATTTAATTTCAGGTTTCGAATACATATTTGCGGCTGCCTCTGCCATGTAATATTCTTCCACCGATCTCACGCCTGCAATTGTTCCGTTATCTTTAACACCTATCAGCAATTTCCCGCCATCAGTATTGGCGAAGGCAGAAAAAGTCCTGGCGATTTTCTGCGAATCAGCAATCTCAAACTTAAAATCCAATTGCTGATGCTCGCCCTGTACTATGAGCTTATGGATATAAGAAGGTTTCAAATGAATATTTTCTAACTACAAAATT
>JAIORT010000083.1 GCA_021107975.1 Bacteroidales bacterium
TTAAGATGGGTTTTTTATTTATCGGATGATTTTCTTATTTTTGCTGTATTATTTTAACTTATCAGATAAATTGACCCATATCTCTAAATTAATAATGATACTTTTTCCCTGGCTGGCAAATCTGGTCACAGTACTTCTTTTTTGCCTGCCACTTATATCCCTCCAAAGTCAGGATACATATTGTTACGACCATATAACATCAGAAGATGGTCTTTCGCAAAGCACTGTTAACTGTATCTTGCAGGACAGGGATGGTTTTATATGGATTGGAACACAGAATGGGTTGAACAAATACGATGGATACCATTTCACCTATTATCAAAACCAACCATCCGATTCAACAAGTTTATCTGATAATTACATTCTTTCGATATGTGAAGATAACGAAGGATATTTATGGGTAGGGACAATGAGCGGCGGGTTGAACAGGCTTGATAAACAAACAGGCAGATTTACTTCTTTTATTAACTCACCTGCTGATACTAATTCTATTTCGAATAATACTATATGGGCGGTATCAGTTGATAAATATGGGAAAATATGGGCAGGGTCAAATAACGGTATTAGTCTGTTCGATCCCACAGATCAAATTTTTAACTATTACAGATTTTCCGAGAGCGATACAAATACTATTTCATCTGATATGGTTCTTAGCTTTTTTAAGGATAATATGGGATCGATGTGGATTGGAACTTTAAAAGGAATATGCAGGTTTAATGAGGAATCAGGAAACTTCCACAGGATAACAAATAATATAAAAGACGAAAAAATTAATGAACTGGCAATATGGACAATAAACCAAAATGCAGATGGAAATATAATTCTCGGTACAAATAAAGGGTTATGGGAATTAAATTTAAAAACTGAAAAGTTTCATAAATTATCAGACAAAAAAAAATATCAGCCAGAAACAGTATGGTCGGTTTTACCAATAAAGAACGGTAATATTTTGTTTGGTACACGGAAAGGACTAATGTTACTTCAGTATCCTTCTTTAATATGTAAAAGCATTAATTGTGACCCTTCAAATACTGAAACCGGTTCTAACAATAACGTATGGTGTATCTTTAAAGATAACTCAGGAATTATTTGGACAGGAACTGACAAAGGCATTATTAAAATTGACTCAAAAGGTAAAAAGTTTAGGGTTTTTAATGCAAAGCCAGGAAAAAAGATGGCATTATCAAGTAATAATGTAAACGCTATTCTAATAGACCATTTGAATACTTTGTGGATTGGTACTGAGGGTGGTGGGTTAAACAGGCTGGATAAAGAAAAAAACCGGTTTATCGTTTACAAAACAAATAATTTTATTCAGAATAGCCTTTCAAACAATAATGTCTGGTCTTTACTCGAAGACAAGGACGGCGTCATCTATGCAGGAACTTATGGAGGCGGATTGAATGCTTTTGACAGAAAAAGTGAAACATTTAAGGTTTATAAAGAAAATAAGAAAGACCCGGAAAGCCTTTCAAACAACCGGATTCTTACTATGCTTGAAGACAAAGAAGGAATCATCTGGATTGGAACCAGGGGGGGCGGACTTAACAGGTTTGATAAAAAAACTGAAAAATTCGAGGCATTTATACCTGATCCTAAAAATGAAAAGAGCATTTCATCTTATATTATTATATCACTTGCCGAAGATAATTACGGAAATCTGTGGGTCGGCACTTTTGAAGGTGGCATCAGCATTTATGATAAAAAGAATAAAATTTTCAAAACTTACAAAAATGAACCTGATGAACCCGGAAGCATTTCAAACAATAATATCTGGTCAATTTTTTTCGACAGTAAGAAAAGGATGTGGCTTGGAACTCAGGGTGGGCTTAATGTGGCATTGCATCCAAACGAAGATATGACATTCATGCGCTTTACCAGTGAACAGGGATTGTCGAGCAATGCGATTTTTGGAATTACAGAAGATAACAACGGAAATATTTGGATGAGTACTTTTAGGGGTATCAGTATGCTCAATATTCAGGCTTTTGAGGAATTACTGGTAAATGAAGATAAACCCGACAAATTCGATTGTGATCCTTTTAATCCATTATTTAATATATATGATTCCGGCGACGGACTGCAAAGTAATGAATTTAACCAGGGGGCTTATTATAAATCGAAAGATGGAACCATTTATTTCGGGGGGTCGAAAGGAGTAAATTATTTCAACCCTGACAGTTTAAAAGAGAGCACATACAACCCGCCCGTTATTATTACTGATTTTAAAATTTTTAATAAAAGTGTTGGGGTTGTTCCTGATGGATTTAAAGGAGATGTCAGCAAAAACAAGATTATTACTATCGACAATGATTATTTTCTTTCCAAAAAAATTTCTTACCTTGATAAAATTGAATTAACATACCGCGAAAGTGTTTTTTCATTTGAATTTTCTTCACTCGATTATACTTTGTCCAAAAAAAATCAATATGCTTATTTAATGGAAGGTTTTAACAAGGACTGGAATTATGTTGCCGGCAAAAACTCCGCCACTTATACTAACCTCGATGCAGGCAAGTATGTTTTCAGAGTGAAAGCAACCAACTCAGATGGCAAATGGAGTAACAACGAAGCAAGGCTGGAAATCACCATCATCCCTCCTTTCTGGAAAACCACCTGGTTTATCATCATTGTAATTATTATTTCTGTAATTGTTTTGTTTGTTTCGGTCAGTCGGATAATTCACAATCAAAAGAAAAAAGCGATAATCGAAAAAGAAAGGATTGAATTACAGTTAAAAACCATAAAAAATCAAATAGACCCGCATTTTGCTTTTAATGCTATGACTATGATTGGTTCTCTGGTTTATAAAAATGATCCGGATGCTGTTTATGATTATTTTACACGCTTTGCCGGTTTGATAAGAAGCACCCTGCAGGATAGCGAAAAAATCTCCAGACCATTAAGAGATGAGATGGAGTTTGTTAAAAATTATATTGCAATACAAAAAACCAGGTTTAAAGATAAATTTGATTTTATTCTGAAAATTGATGAAGGGATTGATATGGGGATTGAAGTCCCTAAAATGATAATTCAGACTCATACCGAAAATGCCATCAAACACGGATTGATGCACAAAAAAACCAAGGGAAAGCTGATGATCAATCTCGAACAAAAGAATGATCAATTGATCATCTCTGTTGAAGATAACGGTGTGGGAAGAATCAAAGCATCCGAATTAAATAAAAACAGCACAAAAAAAGGAATGCAGATCATCGAGCAGATATTTTCGCTTTATTATAAATTAACAAAACATAAAATAGAACAGGAAATAATTGATTTAAAAGACGAAAATGGAAATGCTGCCGGGACAAAGGTAGTCGTTGCAATTAATAAAGTTGGAAGTAATTACCAATTAGAAATATAGCTGATAATGAAAAAAACAGATGTCATAAAAGCAATTATAGTTGATGATGAAGAAATGGCAAGGGATTTATTAGAAAGACAACTTATCCGTCTTGGAGATATTACGATTACCGGCAAAGCAGCAGATGCCGATGAAGCCCTTGAAATGATTATTAAACTGAACCCCGACATTGTTTTCCTTGATGTGCAAATGCCGCAAAAAACCGGATTCGACCTAATAAAAGAGCTGAAAAAATTCAGCATCAAAACCACTGTCATTTTTGTAACGGCTCATGTCGAATACGCTATTAATGCATTGAAAGTTGCTGCATTCGACTACCTGTTGAAACCGGTTGCCTTCAATGAGCTAAAAGAAGCCGTTTACAGGTTCAGATGTGAAAAGAAACATGAGCTTAACGAAAGTAAAGTTGACGTTTTACTTGATATGCTTAATAAGCCTGGGAAAATATACTTCAATACACGTACCGGCTATATTTATATTTCACCCGAAGATATAGTATTCTGCCAGGCAGATGTGAATTATACGGAAATTCATTTCAACAAAGAGAGGAAAGAAGTCGTAACAGTAAATATCGGTAAGGTTGACGAAATGTTGCAAGGGCATAAATTCCACCGCATCAGCAGATCGCATCTTATCAACACCGCTTGTCTTGCCAAAGCCGACCGTAAATCAAAAACCTGTGAATTATTTAAAGACGGAGAAAAATTTGTCATCCCGTCTCCTCCTAAACAGATAAGGATGCTGGAAAGTCTTATTCATTCCGGGAAATTTGAAACCTGATGTAACATTTTCGTTTCTCTGCTGACATTGAACTGAAGACT
>JAIORT010000936.1 GCA_021107975.1 Bacteroidales bacterium
AACAACCTGAAATACACCCTCTTTTCATGGACAAAACAATCGGGCTTAAACCCAATTAATGTTGAAAGAGCTAAAGGTGTTTATATTTACGACAGGGATGGAAAAAAATATATTGATTTTTCATCACAGTTAATGAATGTGAATATAGGTCACGGACATCCTGCGATTCGTGAAGCTGTTATAAAACAAATGGATGAGGTCAGTTATGTTTATCCGGGGATGATCACCGAGGTAAGAGGAGAACTTGGAAAAAAACTTGCAGAAATATCTCCCGGAAGTCTGAACAAAACGTTTTTCACATTAGGCGGAGCAGATGCTGTTGAAAATGCAATAAAGCTGGCAAGGGTTTATACTGGAAGACATAAAATTATTGCGCAATACCGTTCATATCATGGTGCTACTTATGCTGCCATGTCTGCTGGTGGTGATCCGAGAAAATTTCCAATTGACAGCCAGGGAATGCCTAATATTATTCATATTGAGAATCCTTATGTTTATCGCTGTCCCTGGGGTAGTAAGACACCGGAAGAATGTGCTGAAAAAGCCGCCCAACAAATTGAAAGGATTATTCAGTTTGAAAACCCTGAGAGTATTGCTGCTATCATTTTGGAAGGCGAATCAGGTTCATCCGGTTGTATAAAATACCCTCTTGGGTACTGGCAAAAAATAAAATCCATTGCTGATAAATATGGAATATTGACCATTGACGATGAAGTGATGAGCGGTTTTGGCAGGACCGGTAAATGGTTTGCCATTGAACACCACGGGGTTGAACCCGATATTATTTGTATGGCAAAAGGACTGACTTCAGGATATATTCCGTTAGGAGGAATTATTGTAAAAGAAGAAATAGCGAGGTATTTCGATAATAATGTTTTACCATTGGGTTTAACGTATTCCGCTCATCCGGTTTCGTGCGCTGCTGCCCTGGCAACTATTAAAGTTTATGAAGATGAAAATTTATTAGAGAATGCCACGGTTATGGGCAGATACTTAGATGAAAGAATGGAAGGCTTGATAAACAAACATCCATCTATTGGTGACTACCGTAACACAGGATTATTTGGTGTTATTGAACTGGTAAAGAACAGGGAAACCAAAGAACCGATTACCCCCTGGAATGCAAAACCGGAAGAAATGGAAATAACAAATAAAATTGCCGGTAAAATTCGCGAGTCAGGGATGTTTACATTCGTAAGATGGAACTGGATATTTATGGCTCCACCGCTATGTATTAGTAGAGAACAGATTGATGATGGATTGAAAATAATTTCAAAGGCTATTGGGATAGCAGATGAATATGTTGAAGAAAAATAGACACTAATTACACGAATTAACTCGAATAAAATTATCATGACAGGAAAATTTAACAAAAGTGGTTCTGACTTACCAGCTTCAAAATACAGTGGACTGGTTTCTACTATTGAGTCATTACTGCTTGATGCAAAATCGAAAGTAGTAAAAACCGTAAATCAAACGATGGTATATGCTTATTGGCATATAGGCAGATATATTGTTGAATACGAACAAAGCGGAAAAGAGAGAGCGGAATATGGTACTGAACTTTTAAAGAAGTTGTCTGTCGATCTAACAAAGTCTTTTGGTAAAGGTTATTCATATCGGAGTTTAAGGAAGTTTAAGCAATTTTTTATAACTTTTTCAAAATGGCCCACACTGTCAACCAATTCTGAAAATTCAATTTGGCCTACACTGTCGGCCAAATCTAAAGACACGAAATTGCAGACAGTGTCTGCACAATCAGAACTCTCAAAAGTGCAATCAGTGATTGCACAATTGTCATGGTCTCATTTTGTAAGGCTTCTGAGTGTTAAAGATGATAACGAAAGAAACTTCTACATCATCGAAACAGCCGATAATAATTGGTCTGTACGAGAACTTGACCGCCAGATAAATTCATCTCTTTTTGAGCGATTGCTGTTAAGTAAAAATAAGCCCGCCGTAAAAAAACTTTCAGAAAAAGGACAAATCATTGAACATATTAATGATATTTTGAAAGAACCATATATTTTGGAATTTCTTGGTTTGGAAGAATCGCACCGGTATTCCGAAAGCGATTTGGAATCGGCAATTATTGACAATCTTGGTAAATTCCTTTTAGAACTTGGAAAAGGCTTTTTATTTGTAGCGAGACAAAAACGATTCTCAGATGGTACCGACCATTATTATATTGACCTGGTATTTTATAATCGTTTATTGAAATGTTTTGTCTTGTTGGATTTAAAGATTGGAAAAATAACACATAAAGATATCGGTCAAATGCAAATGTATGTCAATTATTATGATAGGGAAATTAAAACAACCGAAGAAAATCCGACTGTGGGAATTATTTTGTGCAAAGAAAAAAGCAACTTTGTAATAAAATACACATTACCGGAAGACAATAATCAGATTTTTGCAAAAGAATATCAATTGTATCTTCCACAAAAGGAAGAACTCAAAAAGCTATTAAGTAAATTTTTATAGAAAATACCATGTCAACCTTAATTAAAAACGGAAGGATAATTACAGCCTCCGATGATTACATTGCTGATATTTACATTGAAGGGGAAACTATTTCAGCAATTGGAAGAAATTTGGATGTTGAACCCGATAAAGTTATTGATGCATCAGGTAAACTTATATTCCCCGGCGGAATTGATCCGCATGTACATCTCGATATGCCGTTTATGGGTGCATTTTCAAGTGATGACCACGAGACAGGTACGCGGGCCGCACTTTTCGGTGGGACAACAATGGTTATAGATTATGCTATTCAGACTCGTGGAGATTCGCTTCATTCGGCTCTAAAAACATGGAAAGGAAGAGCAAAAGGCAAAGCTTATGGAGATTATTCATTTCATATCGCAATTACTGATTATAATGAAAATGTCAAAGCAGAACTGCAAGATATTATTGAGAAGGAAGGAATTACTTCATTCAAAACCTTTATGGCTTATAAAGGTGCTTTGATGATTGACGACAAGCAAATGCTCGGCATAATGAATGAAGTGAAAAAATATGGAGGATTAGTAGCTGTTCATGCTACAAACGGTGATATGATTGAATATTTAGTTGAGAAATATAAATCGGAGGGTAAGCTGACTCCCTGGTATCATTATCTCTCGCAGCCTGAAATAACCGAAGCAGAAGCCACAGGCAGATTTATCGATCTGGCTTATTTATCCGGGGTAAATTCTTATGTTGTCCACATGACCTGTGAGGGCGCACTTAATAAAGTCAGGGAAGCCACAGTTAGGAACCAGAAAGTATTGGTTGAAACCTGCCCTCAGTATTTGCTTCTTGATGCATCTCTTTATAAAAAAGGGTTCGAAGCGGCAAAATGGGTTATGAGTCCTCCTTTAAGGGAGAAGAAAGACAGGGAAACACTTTGGGCAGGAATAAAGCAGGGTCTTATCCATACGGTTGGAACTGACCATTGCCCGTTTATGTGGAATGACAAATTGAAGGGAGAGAATGATTTTACAAAAATTCCAAATGGCGCACCCGGCATAGAACACCGGATAGAGCTTCTTTACTCCGAAGGTGTTAAGAAAGACAGAATTTGCTTAAACAAACTAATTGAAGTTACATCTACGAATGTGGCTAAAATATTCGGCTTATTTCCTCAAAAAGGAACAGTTGCCGTTGGTTCTGATGCAGACATTGTTATTTTCGACCCGGAAGAAAAACATACTATTTTAGCCGACACACATCATCACCGCTGCGATTACTCAGCTTATGAAGGCTGGGAAGTAACCGGAAAAACCAAAACCGTACTTTTAAGGGGTGAAGTAGTTATAGATAATAATGAAGTAAAAATAAAAAAAGGTTATGGTAGGTTTATTAAGAGGGGGGTACCGTTATAAAATGGTTAGCTTATGAATATAAAATCAAAAAAAAAGATACAGATTTTATGTCAACATTTAAGTATTTTGTAAATTTGTAAAAAAAGCAGAAAAATGACTGATCAGTTAATAAATTCATATTTGTTTCAGCTACCTGAATCTATAAAACAGGAAGTATTACATTACATAATGTATTTAATAAATAAGGAAGATATCCCAAAACAAAAAAAGAATGTTCCAAAGTTCGGGAGTGCAAAAGGCAAATATATAATGGCACCCGATTTTGATGAACCTTTGGAAGATTTTAAGGAATATATGAGATGAAATTACTTT
>JAIORT010000668.1 GCA_021107975.1 Bacteroidales bacterium
GGTAAATGTACTTTCTGCCGTATAGGAACCAAACGGATGCTTGAGATACTTATCAGGATTACCGAAGGCAAAGGTGAAGAAGGCGACATTGAAAAACTGGAAGACCTCGCATACCAGATAAAGGAAAGTTCACTGTGTGGTTTGGGTCAAACAGCACCGAATCCCGTGCTTACTACTATTAAATATTTCAGGGATGAATATGAGGCTCATATTAGGGATAAAAAATGTCCTGCCAAAGTTTGTAAACCTCTGCTGACTTATGAAGTGGATCCTGAAAAATGTACGGGATGTACCGTTTGTGCAAAAAACTGTCCGTCCAATGCTATCGATGGTGAAAGAAAAGAAGTTCACTTCATCCGTCAGGACGACTGTATTAAGTGCGGTATGTGTTACTCCAAGTGTAAATTTGATGCTATCAAAATTTCATAATTAATTATTAGAAATGAGCGAAAATTTAAACATAATTCTTAACGGAAAAACCGTTAAAGGGATACAAGGAGAATCTATTCTTGAACTGGCTCAGCGGCATGGAATAGAAATTCCTACATTATGCCACGATCCGAGAATCGTGCCTTATACATCCTGCTACGTTTGTGTTGTCGAAATAGAGGGTTTCAGGGGATTGCAACCATCATGCTCTACAACAATAGTTGAAGGTATGAAAATAGAAACCGATAACGAACGTATCAGGAAAGCACGCAAAACAGCCCTTGACCTCTTGGTTAGCAACCACTACGCTGATTGCACGGGACCCTGTAAACAAACCTGCCCGGCAGGGGTTGATGTACAGGGGTATATTTCGTATATTGAAAAAGGCATGTACCACGAAGCTGTGGCTCTGATAAAGGAAACAAATCCATTACCGGCAATTTGCGGACGTGTATGCGTAAGACCCTGTGAAGTTGCCTGTCGCCGGAATCTTTTAGACGAAGGCTCTCCGGTAGGCATTGACTACCTGAAAAGATTTGCCGCTGATATTGACCTTGAATCGCCGAACAAATGGAAACCCGATATTAAAGAATCAACAGGTAAAAAAGTAGCTATTATAGGTGCCGGACCCGGTGGTTTGTCAGCCGCTTTTTTCCTTCAGAAAGAAGGACACCAGGCAGATATTTATGAGGCAAGTCCTAATGCCGGTGGCTGGCTTAGATACGGAATACCTGAATACAGACTTCCTAATGACATCCTTCAGAAAGAAGTGGACAACATCACCGAAATGGGAGTTAATATTTTTTATAATAAAAAATTAGGAAAGGATAATAGTTTTAAAGAATTAAAAGACCGCTACGATGCTTTTATTCTTGCCATCGGTTCACAAAAAGGTACTCTCACCGGAACGGAAGGTGATGATGCTGAAAATGTTTTCCCGGGAACCGATTTTCTTAAAGAAATGGAAGTTACAGGAAAGCAATATGATTTCAAAGGAAAGAAAGTTGCTGTAATCGGCGGTGGAAATACTGCTATGGACTGCTGCCGTACTTCTGTTCGTTGCGGAGCCGATAAAGTTTACATAATTTACCGTAGAACTGAAAAAGAAATGCCCGCCAACCCCATCGAAATTCATGAGTCAAAGTTGGAAGGCGTTGAATACATGCTGCTGACCAATCCTTCCCGTGTCAACAAAGATGAAAAAGGCAGGGTGAAATCTGTTACATGCCTTAAAATGAAATTGGGCGAACCCGACTCCTCGGGAAGAAGAAGACCAATACCTATTGAAGGCTCGGAATTTGAAATAGAAGTGGATTATATACTGGCAGCTATCGGGCAAAAAACCAGTGTGAATTTCCTTAATGACATCAATGAACTTACTGATAAAGGCGAATTAGAGCTTAACCGATGGGGAGATATTAATGCCGATTCAAAAACCTTACAAACCGGAATAAAAAATGTTTTTGCTGCCGGCGACGGTGTTACAGGTCCTGCAACACTGATAGAAGCAGTAGGACAGGCAAGGGTTGCTTCAAGAAGCTGTCATCAGTACCTAACAGGCTTACCGTTTGAACCTCCTAAAAAGGAATTCCTCAGCAAACGCGATAACTTTAAAACACAGGTTAAAGAGGATTATATTGGTAAATATAAGAAACAGCTTCGTGAAGAAATGCCCACTCTTAACCCTAAGAAAAGATTAAACTTTAAGGAAGTTGAATTGGGATACAAGAGCGAAGAAGTTGCCAAACACGAAACACAACGCTGCCTCGAATGTGGTTGTGCCGAATATTTCACCTGCGACCTGAAAAAATATTGCTCGGAATACGAAGCAGAACAAGGCGTTTACACCGGTGAATTTAAAGAATTTGAAGTCGATTTCAGGCATCCGTTCATCGAGATAGATAACAACAAATGTATTCTTTGTGCGCGTTGTGTCCGAATCTGTAACGAAGTGGCAGGAGCCAACGCATTGGGTTTGGTAAACCGCGGTTTTGAAACTTTTGTAGCTCCGAGTATGGGTGATAGTTTGCAGGATGCCAATTGTGAATCATGCGGGTTGTGCATTTCAACCTGTCCGACAGGCGCTATTACAGAAAATTTCCATTTCAAACCCGGACCCGTAAGTCTTGAAAATGTTGATACCATCTGTAATTACTGCTCAATAGGCTGTACAATCACTCTTCATCATAAGAATGGCTTTGTTATGAAAACCACAGGCAGGGAAGGGCTGGTGAATAAAGACGGAAATTTGTGCCGCTTCCCAAAATTCGGTTATAATTACCTGAATGACAAAACAAGAATAACAATGCCTTTGCATAAGGAAAGAGGAAGATTCAAAGAAATTACTTTTAAAAAGGCATACAAGATAATTACTGAAAAAATAAAAGGCGTAAAACCTGATGATAACGCATTCTTTGCCGGAGCGCGTCTTTCAAATGAAGAAATGTACCTTGTACAGAAACTGGCGCGTGGCGGAGTAAAAACAAATAATGTAACCAGCTTTCATTACCTGAACCGCGGCAATGGATATATCTTCGATTCTTTTGCCAATGTACCATTTGAACAGGTTAATGGCGCCGGTAAAATATATCTTATCGGTTCAGAGCCTAACATGGATAATGCTGTTGCCGGCTTTATAATTAACAATGCGCGGTATAAGCAAAAAATTCCTGTTGAACTTGTTACTGTCCATCCCGATAGCACCATGAAACACAAGGTTGATAAAGTAATTGATATCAAATCGTATTATCATTTTATTAAAGCTGTAAACTACTATCTTGTGGCTAACGGATTTGAAAACAGGTTATTTATTAATGATAACTGTGAAGGGTTTGAAAAGTACAGGAAAGCGGTCTTAAAAGAAAACTTCGTTGAATTAGTTGAGAAATCCGGAGTGAAGTTCATGGATACGATCATAGAATTTGCCAAGGAATTTAACAGGGAAATGAATGCAATAATTGTCTTTTCCGAGAAGGAGATTTGCTCACAGGCTGCGTATGAATTAAAAAACCTCACACTGATAACCGGTAAACTTGGCAAAACTTCATCAGGACTTATATCGCTAAAAGAAAAAAATAATTCACAGGGTATATTCGACATGGGTGTTTGCCCGAAGTTGGGTGTGGGCGCTTTGCCGGTAAAGGACAAAGAAATGCAGGCAAAAATAAAAGAAAAGTGGGGAGTGAAAAATCTACCGGGTACTGTTCATGAGAACCAGTATGAATCGCTTGAAAAAGGCTTGCTGAAAAATATTTTCATTTTCGGTGAGGACCCGTTAGGATGTGCTCAAAACAAGGTAAAGGTAGCAGGGTGGCTGTCGGTGGCTGACTTTGTAGTTGTTCAGGATTACTTTATGACCGAAACAGCTCAGGTGGCTGACCTTATCCTGCCTGCTTCCTTCCCTGTTGAATCAGGCGGTAGCTTTACCAATACTCAGAAAGTCATCCAGGAGTTTGACCAGGTTCTTGAGCCAAGGGTAAAGAAAACATCTCCGGAACAACTGTCTGATATTTTGAAAAAGTTTGGACTGAAAGGACACAAATCGGTTAAAGATGTGATGATGGAAGCCATCTCACTGCTGCCAACGGGAAATAAAAAAGTTAGGCTTCAATTCCATTACACTGACGAACATAATTGTAATCGCATGTTTAATTACGGCTGTGATGTGCTTGTAAAACGATTTGAAGAAAATTTTGAAAAGGCTTTTGAGGGATAATCAGGCTACCAAGTTTACAGTTGCA
>JAIORT010000666.1 GCA_021107975.1 Bacteroidales bacterium
AAGAATTAAACTCCTCTTTCAGATCGGGATTTTGCTCAAGAAAAACCATAAGCTCCGCTACCTGTTCAGGCAACAGGTTGTTTTCCCGGTAATCGAGAAAATACGCTTCGTAGTTGTTCCTGTTGATATTCATTTATTAAAATGACTAAAATTATCTCTGCGTCTCTGTGCCTCTGCGTTGAAATATTTAAAATACTTAAAATTCAAATCACCTTGTCCATACTTACTAAATAGTTCTTCATAAAAATCCTTGCCCTGTAAATATAAACTTTCACCTGCGATTCGTTCAGGTCTGTAATTTCACCGATCTCTTTATAGGAATATCCTTCATAATCCCGCAACAATAAAACCGACCGCTGGATGTCGGGCAAGCGGGAAACAGCTTCATCTAATATCTCTTTCAAATCGGAATAGCCGGATTCATATCCCCTGTCAAATTTGCCCAAATTATCCAGGCTTCTATTATTCTTATCTTTCCTGATGTAATCTATCATTGTGTGATAGGCAGCGGTGAATAAATAGGATTTAGATTTTTCGAAAGTTATGTTCCTTACCTTTTCCCACATTTTAACAAAGGCATCCTGCACAATATCGTTAGCCTTATCCTTATCTTTAATATTTTTAAGGATAAACCGGTAAACGCCGTCGGCATGCGTATCTACACAATGATTGTACTCAATTGTCGTCATTCAGAAATTTCTGCTTTCCGCCATAAATTCAATAACATGACGGTTTGAAGAATGAAAAGTTACAAGATAAAAAAAATTAAATTAAATTCAAATTTTCTATTTTTGCCTCAAATTTAACATAACATTTCGAATTAGATTTATAGTATGATCACAATAGAAAAATTCGCTTTCAACCCTTTCCAGGTAAACACCTACATATTATCCGATGAAACAAAAGAATGTGTTATTATCGATCCGGGTTGTTATGAAGCATCTGAAGAAAAAATGCTGTCGCAGTACATAGCTTCTCAAAACCTGAAACCTGTTAAGCTTCTTTATACCCATTGCCACGTTGACCATATATTTGGGACGAATTATATTGCCCGGACTTATGGATTAAAACCTGTAATCCACAAAGCCGGTTTGCCTTTTCATACCAACGGACACGAACATGCACGAATGTATGGTTTTGAAATAGAACCGGTAACTGAACCGGAAGATTTCATTGAAGACGGAGACATTATCAAATTCGGGAATTCGGAACTAAAAGTAGTTTATACACCCGGCCATGCAGATGGCAGTATTTGTTTTATCAACTATCCCCAGAAATTTATAATCACCGGAGATGTATTATTCCGTGACAGCATTGGCAGAACAGATTTCCCAACCGGAGATTTTGATGTTTTAATGAAAAGCATTTATGAAAAACTTTTTACCCTGGATGATGATTTTACAGTTTACTCAGGTCATGGACCGGAAACATCTATTGGATATGAAAAGGTAAATAATCCTTATGTCAGGTTATAGCCTCAAAGAAACAAGATAAAAGTTTCAGGTTTAAGGTCAATGCGGCGGGTCAGTCTGAGGGCTGGTTACCCGACTGGTAGGGAGGAGAAACAGTGTCGCAAAGACGTGTGGTAGTCGGATCTTTGAAACTTCTATCCTGGAACTTTTTTTCCTCCCCATGCAGCGTTTTTTAGTTTCCCTTCGTATCTTTAAATAAACAAACTTTAATAGTCATGCGAATACAACTTACATTCATTTTAATTTTATTGATGGTTGTTTTTTCATGTTCTAAAGAGGACAATTACATGACCGTAGGCACAATTACCGGGATAGATATGAGTTTATGTATGTGTTGTGGTGGATGGTTTATTGAAATTGATAATGCAACATACAGGTTCGATACATTACCTGATAATTGTGATTTAAACCTGGAAAATGAAACCTTTCCTGTTTCTGTGAAACTGGACTGGGAAAAAGAAAACAATCCATGCCTCGGTGATGAAATTATTGTAAAACGAATAGTAAAAAATTAAATTTATACAACTATGAAAAAGGACTTGATAACAATCCTCGCTTTTATTATTGTTGCAGTAGCCATGACAAATTGCAAAAAAAACAACATTGATGAACCTTCTCAGGAAGAACCCTACCAACAAAAAATCTTCCTGAATGAAAAGGCAAAAGCTATCGTAAATGCAGATAACACCTTTGGGATAAAACTTTTTAAAAATCTGGTTGAAAATAGTAATGAAGAAGAAAATATTATTATTTCTCCGTTAAGTGTTTCAATTGCCCTGGGAATGACTTATAACGGGGCTAATGGTGAAACGAAAGAAGCCATGGAAAATACCCTGGAGCTTCAGGGTTTATCGGTGGAAGAAATTAATGAAAGCTATAAAACACTTATAGATGAACTCACTTCCGTTGATCCTAAAGTTACTATGAATATACCAAATTCCATCTGGTACCGTAATACATTTGATGTATTGCAGGATTTTATAAACATCAATCAAAATTATTTTTATGCGAAAGTAAGTCCTCTTAATTTCAATGACCCGGCTTCTATTGGAATTATTAATAACTGGGTAGCTGAAAGCACCAACCAAAAAATCCCGGAAATTATTGATGGTATTGATCCGTCCACTGTAATGTTCCTTATCAATGCAGTTTATTTTAACGGGACATGGGTATATGAATTTGACGAACAATACACCGAACCCGAAACTTTTTACCTTTCGAACGGAACAACTAAACAGGTGGAGATGATGCAACAGGAAGCCACACTTAGTTATGCCACCAATGATTTATTTGAGGCTGTTGATATGTATTATGGAAGCGGTAATTTCAGCATGGTCATTTTTCTTCCAAAAGAAAATTATACTCCTAATGATATTGTTGAACAAATGAATAACGAAAAATGGACAAACTGGATGAATAGCTTTTCTGAAAAAAACATTCAATTATCATTGCCTAAGTTTAAGCTGGAATATGAAAAACGGTTGAATGACGCTCTGATTAGCCTGGGAATGGGAATAGCCTTCGGTCCGTTCAGTGCTGATTTCTCAAAAATTAACCCCAACTACCAGCTATTTATCAGTTTTGTAAAGCATAAAACATTTATTGATGTGAATGAAGAAGGGACAGAGGCAGCTGCCGTTACCATTGTTGGAATGGAATATACAAGTGTTGGTGATACTCCCTATATATTTACAGTAAACAAACCCTTTTTGTTTGCCATCAAAGAAAGAGATACACAAGCAATTATTTTCCTTGGAAAAGTGATGGAACCGGAATATGATGATTGAAACAAAATAAAATGATTTTAAAAGATTTGAGAATTTGGAAAGAAAGAGGTAATATTGAAGATGAATATTTATTAAAAAGAGAATAAGAAACACCCATGACAAGGCAATCCCGAAGCTTCGGCGATTTTCTAAAGGTAATTAACTTTAGAAAAATTAAATATAAATGTCTGTATTTTAGGTATATGGATTACAATATACTAGATTAAAATATGGCGGGATGATTTTTTGTGGGTTTTCGTGTCTTTGTGTTTTAGTGGCATTTTTTCTTCCGCCACAAAAGCACTAAAACACAAAATCCCACTAAGTACCGCCATAATTTAAATTAGTTTTTTGTTTTATATTTTTCTGGTTGTCACTAAGATTAATAATAAAATACTTAAATAAATATCCCTCGGAAAATCGCTGATTTTCTCGGGGATTGAAAAAGTTTCTTTGCGTCTTTGCATCTTTGCGTGAAATTTTTAAACACATGAAAACATTATCCACATCATTATCTTTCATTTTATTAGTCCTTCTTTTATCATGCGAAAGAAATGAAACTGAAGAACTACCCGATAAAAAGGAGGCTGAACTATCTACGGACAAAAATTCGTATATGAATTTACAAGATATTGCTTTTAAACTTTGTAACAGCTCAAATAATAATTTAACTTATCTTGGATGTGCTTATAGTTATTCACCGGTTATTGAGCTTGAGAAATATACAAACGAAGAATGGACAATAGAAACCGCCACACTTTGCATTGAATATTCCTGGCATCAATTGCTACAAAATGAAGATATTCTTGACACCATCCATTCAAATTGGTTTGATGCCGGCAAATATCGTTTGAAATGCCATTTAACAAAAGATACTGCCCAATTAACAGTGTACTCTAATGAGTTTGAGATAAA
>JAIORT010000160.1 GCA_021107975.1 Bacteroidales bacterium
AGTTCCTGAATACAATTTTATTTTGAAAAATTAAAAATTATTTAGTATTTTTATAGATGTTTTTAATATACCCAAAATCTCATTGTGATGGAAGATAAAATTATTACCGTAGCGTCCTATCCTTATTCACGTGCCCAACTGCTGAAAAGCAGACTGGAAGCGGAAGGAATAGAGTGTTTCCTTTCTAATATTAACCTTCTTCAGCCTGATATAGCATCAGGAGTAAAAATCAGAGTCAATGAAAAAGATGCTGTTCGGGCTATGAGAATCATCGAAGATATAAAGGAGGAATATGGAAAAGACAAGCAAAAAACCATTGAAAAACTAAAAAGTGTCAGAAGAATACTTGTGCCGGTTGACTTTTCCGATCATTCTGTCAATGCCTGTAATTACGCTTTAGGGCTTGCACAAAAGCTAAAGGCAGAAATCAAATTGCTATACGCCTATTTTAATCCGGTTATAAGCTCAGAGCCTTATGATGAAATGTTCTCGTACCAGGTAAACCTTGATAATGTGGTAAGCACACTTAAGGACGAAGCAGAGGAACAAATGAAATTGTTTACAAACCGGTTAAAGGAGTGGATAAAAAAGGAAAAGATTTCCAATGTAAAAATTACTTATGAACTGGACAGAGGCGTGCCAGAGGAGGTTATTCTGAATTTTAGTGAAAATTACAAACCCGGTGTAATAGTGCTTGGCACAAGAGGGAAGGGAGAAAAAGGCAGTGCTATTTTTGGAAGTGTTACTAAAAGGGTCATTGAAAAAGCAAAAGTGCCTGTTCTGTCCATACCTGAAAAGTCGGTCTATATGGGGATAAAGTATATGAACAAAGTGCTTTATGCCACCGACTTTGACGATTCGGATTATAAAGCCATTCGTAAGCTTATGACACTTGTACGTCCGTTCGGAATGAAGATATATTTTGTACATATTGCCTCAGATGCCACCAATCCGTTAGACAATGTAAAAATGGAGGAATTAAAAGAGCATTTTATCACGGAATACAGCGATTATAATGTGGTTTGCGATATAATCGAACACAGTGATGTTTTACAGGGTATTGAGGATTATATTGACGAAAAGGATATTGACTTGCTTGCGTTAACTACTCATAAACGTAGATTATTCGAACGGCTGTTCAACCCCAGCATTACTAATAAAATGTTGTTTCATACTAATATTCCGTTACTGGTGTTTCATTCGTAAAAAGCTAACTGGAAACATATTTATCTCTTTGCACATTTCAGGTTGCAACTGAAATGTAGGCAGACATTGCAATTTGTAATTGCAAATCCCGGTGTCTAATGTCCTTGAAGTAACAAACTTTAAGGTGCAGGGGAATAATAAACCTCACAGTTCGTCATATTAAAATAACAATTGGGAAAATTTTTATTTGCCCCTAAATCATAAATCATGAAGTTTGCATTATAATATCTAAATTTGTTTTCTTATTTAAACCATATAAAATGAACTGGAGAAAATCACTTATAAGCTTACTGGTAATAGTCGTTTTGTTTGTATTAGCCTATTTACTGTATGGCAGGCTTGCCGGCATGGCAGAATCACCTGAGGAAAAGCAAAAAGAAGCCATAAAACTTTTCGTAAAAACTGAAAAAGTATCTTATACCACAAACAAGGCAAAAATTACTGAAACTGGTCGTCTGTCTTCCCAGCAAACGGTTGACCTGAGTGCGGAAGTACAAGGCCAGATACTGCCCGGTGATGTGATATTAAAAGAAGGGACAAAGTTTGAACAAGGTGCATTGCTCATCAGAATTTTTGATGAAGAAGCCAAAAATAATCTGAAAGCAAGTAAAAGCCGTTTTATGAATGGAATTGCTTCTATCCTCCCTGATATCAGGATAGATTTCCCTGAAAGCTTTCAGAAATACCAGGATTTTTTTAATTCCATCAAAATTGACAAGCCTCTGCCGGAACTGCCAAAATTGGATTCAGACAAGGAAAAGGTGTTTCTTGCCAGCAGAAATATTCTGAATGATTATTTCAGTATAAAAAGCTCTGAAGTGCGGCTTTCGAAATACAGGCTTTATGCTCCTTTTGACGGAACATTTACTGCAGTTTATCTCGAACCGGGTTCTGTGGCAAATCCCGGAAACCGTATTGCATCAATGATCCGTACGGACAAACTGGAACTCGAGGTTCCGGTTAGGATTGAAGATGCTTACTGGATTCAGGTGGGCGATAAAGTGCAGGTAAGTACAAAAGACCGTCTTTTACAATGGATGGGTAAGGTTGTGCGTAAATCCGATTTTATGGATCCGAGTTCACAGGCAATTACCATTTATGTCGCACTTGCCTCTGAAAAAAATAAACCACTTTACCAGGGGCAATACCTCATGGCAGAGTTTGCTTCTAAAACCATTAATAGCAGTATGGAAATCCCAAGAAATGCGGTGTTTAATAAAGACAAGGTATTTACTGTGAAGAACGGAAAGTTGAAAGAGAACCAGGTGGAAATATTGAAGACCAACGAAACAACGGTTATTTTCTCAGGCTTACCCGAAGGCGTTGATATTGTTGTTGAACCCCTTGTAAATGCCAAAGAAGGATTTAACGCTGAAATACTGAAATAGGATGCAAAGAATTAAGGTTTTCATAAGTAGTGTGCAGACGGAATTTACTGATGAACGTCAAATGTTATATAGCTATTTGACTACAGACGCATTACTTGGACTTTTTTTTGAGCCTTTTATTTTTGAAAATCTTCCGGCAACTGAGCAAAGTGCCACAGATATCTATCTTAACAAAGTTTCAAAATGTAACATTTATATCGGCCTTTTTGGGAAAGAGTATGGCTATGATAACATCCGTGGCATATCTCCAACTGAACACGAATTCAATAAAGCAACTGAATTGAATAAAACAAGATTGATTTTTATTAGCAATCATAATAATGTTGAGCGACATCCTAAAGAAGTTGCACTTATAAGAAGGGCTGAGCAAGAAATTGTTCGTAAGAAATTTGCAAATCTATTGGAGTTAAAAACATCTGTTTATTCTTCTCTCATAAACTACCTGAAAGAAAAAGAGTTTATTCGGACAGGCCCTTTTGATGCTTCCATTTGTAAATCAGCTAACCTTGACGATATTGATAAAGACAAAGTGTTTCGGTTTGCTAGCATTGCAAGGTTAAAGCGGGGGTTTCCTTTGCCACCCGAATCGCCAACAAAAGATATACTTACACATTTAAACCTGTTAGATAACAACAAATTAACTAATGCTGCACTATTGCTGTTTTCTAAAGCGCCACAAAAATTTTTTATAAGTTCTGAAGTAAAATGTGCCCAGTTTTACGGCACCATTATAGAAAAGCCTATTCCTTCATACCAAGTGTTTAAAGGAGATGTTTTTCAACTGGTTGATCAGGCGGTTGGTTTTGTTTTGTCCCGAATAAATGCGGAAACCGGCACACGTAATACAAGTATAGATGTTCCGGTAAATTATGAAATCCCAATGGCTGTTGTTACTGAAGCAATTGTAAATGCTGTTGTTCATCGTGATTACACAAGTACAGGAAGTGTTCAGGTAATGCTATTTAAAGATAGGCTTGAAGTCTGGAATCCAGGCCAACTTCCACCAAATCTTTCCTTAACACAATTACGTACTGCTCATGGCTCTTATCCTGCTAATCCTTTGTTAGCAGAACCTATGTATCTTACCGGTTATATTGAACGCATGGGTACCGGTACCGGTGACATTATTCGTTTATGCAAAGAAAATGGCCTGAAAGAACCAGATTTTGCCCAGGATGATGTTTTTAAAACTATTATTTGGAGAAAGCTTGAGATTACTGGACAAGTTACCGGACAAGCTACCGGACAAGTAAAGTTTTTAAAAGAGACTATAAAAAGAGTGGTAATGGTATGTCATGGCGAACTTAAACGATCGGAGATTCAAGAAATTTTACAGCTAAAGCACAGAGAATATTTTGTGGAAAACTATCTTTTACCTGCTGTAAATCAGGGGTATATTGAATTAAAATATCCTGATAATATAAATCACCCCAAACAAAAATACCGGCTAACAGCTAAAGGTGAAAGTTATAAAACGCAAACTGTAGCTACATCTCCCGTCCATGATGCCATCCATGATACCGTCCATGAT
>JAIORT010000794.1 GCA_021107975.1 Bacteroidales bacterium
CCATTTAACTATAAAACCATCTCCTTCGCCTTTTCAAATGCCCTCACCAACCCATCCGGATTCTTTCCGCCGGCAGTTGCGAAATGCGGTTGCCCTCCCCCACCTCCGTTTATCTCCTTAGATATTTCACGGATAATATTACCTGCATGAAATCCTTTTTCTTTTACGAGATTTTCCGAGATCATCAAAACAAGTTGTGCTTTTCCTTCTTTTTCAGCGCCAAGAACAAGGAACAGATTTCCGACTTCTTTTTTTAGTTTAAAGGCAAGGTCCCTCATGGTATCGGTATCCAAATCAACTTTTTGAGCAATGAAGCTGATACCGTTAATAATTTCGATGTTTTCTAATAAGTTGTTTTTTATATGTTGGGCTTTTTCATTATTAAGAACAGCAATTTGTTTTTGTAACTGGTTGTTTTGCTCAATAAGATTTTTCACTCCTTTAACAACATCTTTCTGGCTCTTGAAAATAGCTTTCAGTTCATCAACTATTTTTATTTGTTCATCAACATATTCTTCAGCTTTTGCAGCAGTAATAGCTTCAATCCTTCTGATTCCGGATGCTATAGCGCCTTCCGACATGATTTTAAAAAGACCTATCTGACCCGTTTCCGGTACATGCGTACCGCCGCACAACTCAACTGAATAATTTTTGTCATAAATAATAACCCTTACATGTTCATCATATTTTTCTCCGAATAATGCAATAGCACCCATTTCAAGGGCTTTTTCCATCTGCACATCCCTTTTCTCAGTTAATGGAATATTCTCCCGTATCTTTTCATTAACGATGGTTTCAATTTCTGAAATTTCTTCATCTGTAAGTTTTGAATAATGTGCAAAGTCGAATCGCAGGTGATTTTCATCTACAAATGAACCTTTTTGTTCCACATGTTCACCCAAAACTTTTCGCAGAGCTGCATGCATCAGATGAGTAGCGCTGTGATTGTTGGTTGTTAATTTCCTTTTTTGAGCATCAACAACCGCTTTGAATTTCCCGTTTAGATTGCCGGGTAATTTTTTCGTAATGTGAACTGTTTGGTCATGTTCCTTTTGTGTATCTTCAATAAATATCTTTCCATCTCCGTTTTCGAGGTAACCCCTGTCGCCAACCTGCCCTCCTGATTCGGCATAGAATGGTGTTTTGTTCAGAACGATTTGGTAAAATTCTTTTTTCTTTTCTTTTATTTTGCGATAGCGGACTATTTCAACTTCAGCTTCAAGATTTTCATATCCGACAAAAATAGTTTTATCGAAACCTTTCTTTAATATTACCCAGTCTTCGGTATCTTTCACTGCTGCCTGGCGCGAACGGCTCTTTTGCGCTTCCAGCCCTTTATTAAACCCATCCATATCAACATCCCATCCTTTTTCTTTTGCCATTAATTGAGTAAGGTCAATGGGAAAACCATAAGTATCGAATAACTCAAATGCAAAATTTCCGTCTATGATTTTTTTACCCGGATTTGACGAGATGTATTGTTCAAATTTTTTAATACCAAGCGACAAAGTACGAAGGAAAGCAAGCTCTTCTTCGGTTATAACTTTTCGTATCAGATCCTGTTGCGATTTGATTTCAGGAAAAACGTCCCCCATTTTTTCCACTAACACAGGCACTAAATCATTTATAAACGGCTCCTGCATATCGAGGAATGTATATCCGTAACGGACGGCTCTGCGGAGTATCCTTCTGATTACATAACCGGCTTTTATATTAGAAGGTAACTGTCCGTCGGCAATGGCAAAAACCACAGCCCGCAAATGGTCGGCTACCACCCTCATAGCAATATCCATTGCTTCGTTCTCACCATACTTTTTTCCTGTAATATTGCCGATTTCCGCAATGATACCCTGAAAAATATCAGTATCATAATTCGATTTCTTACCTTGAATAACCATTGTAAGCCGTTCGAATCCCATCCCTGTGTCAACATGTTTAGCGGGAAGTTGTTCGAGGGTTCCATCCGACTTACGGTTAAACTCGATAAAAACAAGATTCCATATTTCTATAACTTCAGGGTGGTCATTATTTATCAATTCTCTTCCTTTTATTTTCTTTTTTTCCGAACCTTCCCTGATATCAATATGGATTTCGGAACACGGACCACACGGGCCTGTTTCTCCCATCTCCCAAAAATTATCTTTTCTTGTCCCGAAAAGGATATTTTCCTCAGGTACAATTTTTTTCCAATAATTATACGCTTCAAGGTCTTTTGGCAGTCCATCCTGTTCATCTCCTTCAAAAACGGTTACATACAGATTTTCTTTATTTATCTTGAAAACAGCGGTAAAAAGTTCCCATGCCCATTCAATAGCCTCCTTTTTAAAGTAATCTCCAAACGACCAGTTACCAAGCATTTCAAACATTGTATGATGGTAAGTATCGTGCCCGACTTCCTCCAGGTCGTTATGCTTACCCGAAACGCGGAGGCATTTCTGCGTATTGGCAACACGAGGAGAAACAGGCTTTGAATTCCCGAGAAAAATATCCTTAAACCGGTTCATGCCCGCATTGGTGAACATCAGTGTAGGATCATTTTTTACAACCATTGGCGCCGAAGGAACTATCTTATGTTGTTTTGATTTAAAGAAATCAATAAATGTTTGCCTTACCAGTTTGGAATCCATATTATTAACATTTATTAGTTAATTACTCGGTTCTTTAAAATTGCTAAATTAATTTATTTACTTATTTTTGCAGCCGTAAAAAATATTTTTTTGAAACTTCCTGATGGTTTTACCATATAAATAGTATATGCCAAAGGTTAAGTATAAGTTAAATAAAAAGTCGCTTCAGTATGAAGAGGTGAAAGTAACGCTGAAAGCAAAGTTACTGAAAGTCCTTTCTGTGGTAGCAACAGGAATGGTGTTTGCAGCAGTTGTTATCTTTTTTGCTTATACATTCCTCGACTCACCCAAAGAAAAAATGCAGAAGCGTGAAATTGCCCAATATAAATTACAAACCCGTCATTTTATCGATAGACTTGATCAGATAGAGACTGTACTTGCAGATATGGCTGACAGGGATGATAACATTTACCGTGTGGTTTTTGAAGCGGAACCTGTGCCAGGCGCAATCAGGAAAGCAGGTTTTGGCGGTACCGACAGGTATTCAAAGCTAAAAGGTTATAAAAATTCAGACATCATCATTGAGACTACTAAAAAACTGGATAAGATAGTTAGCCAGCTTGTTGTACAATCCAAATCGTTTGACGAAGTTTACGAAATGGCTAAGAACAAAGAGGAAATGCTGGCATGTATTCCTGCTATCCAGCCTGTAAGCAATAAAAATCTGAAACGACTTTCCTCTTATTACGGTTACAGAACCGATCCTATTTACAAGGTGAGGAAATTTCATCCGGGAATTGATTTTTCAGCGCCAATAGGAACTAAAATTTATGCAACGGGTAATGGGGTTGTGAAGGATGTTCGTCGTTCAAGAAGAGGTTACGGTAACCGCTTGTTGATCGATCATGGTTATGGCTATGAAACCATGTATGCCCATATTCATGAATTTAAAGTGAAGAAGGGTCAGAAAGTAAAAAGAGGACAGTTAATTGCTACTGTTGGAAACACCGGAAAATCAACCGCACCACATCTTCATTACGAAGTTAGGAGAAACGGGAAAAAAATTAATCCTATTTATTATTTCTTTAATGATCTTACACCGGAAGAATACGAAACTGTTCTTGAACTTTCTACTCGTCCTACACAAGCACTGGACTAATGCCTCTCTATAATGCAAAACCCGGTAAGCTCTTTTATCCAATTGGCGAAGTTGCCCGGATGTTTAATGTAAACACTTCTCTTATCCGTTTCTGGGAAAAGGAATTTGATATTATTAAACCTAAAAAAAACAAAAAGGGTAACCGCCTGTTTTCCCAGGCAGATGTGAATAACTTTTTTATCATTTATCACCTTGTGAAAGAAAGAGGATATACACTTCAGGGCGCTAAAGAAAAACTCAGGCAAAACAAAGATGAAACTTTAAAAGATATTGAAATTGTGAAAACTCTAAAGAAACTGAAACAATTTCTCTTGGATATTGATCAAGACTTTTAGCCTTAATAATTCATCACGCAAAGACGCAGAGACGCAAAGATTTGAATTGAAACAAT
>JAIORT010000923.1 GCA_021107975.1 Bacteroidales bacterium
GTGCCAAAAAGTTTATGGAACGATGTTTATCCCGCCGATGAAAACAATCTTTGCAACTGGGCTATGCGTTGCCTGCTAATTGTGGATGGTAACAGAAAAATTCTGATAGATAATGGAATCGGTAATAAACAGGATGAAAAGTTCTTAAAACATTACTACCTTAACGGGGATGACTCACTGGAAAAATCATTAGCAGCAGCAGGATACTCAACAGATGATATTACCGACATGGTTCTCACTCACCTGCACTTTGACCATTGCGGCGGAAGTATAAAGAAAACAGGGGAAGAACAGTTTGAAACAACCTTCAAAAACGCAACCTATTGGATCAGCAAACCGCAGTGGGAATTGACTGTAAATCCTAACAGGCGCGAAAGGGCTTCATTCCTGAAAGAAAATATTTTACCGATAAAAGAGAGTGGTCAGCTTCGGTTAGTAGAGGAAGACGGAGATTTGTCTGACAATTTTTATGTTAAATTATTTAATGGTCACACTGACGGGCAAATTATACCTTACATAAAATACAATGGTAAAACCATTGTTTTCACGGCTGACCTGCTTCCATCCGCAGCACATGTGCCTATGCCTTATATCATGGCGTTCGACACAAGACCCCTCGTAACCTTAATAGAAAAAGAAAAGTTTTTAAAGGAAGCTATAAAAAACGGTTACATCTTGTTTTTAGAACATGACTTATATCACGAATGTTGTACCATTCACGATACGGAAAAGGGTCCCAGAGTGAAAGAAACATTTAGTCTGGAAACATTACTTATTTGATCTGAAAATAATTAAGGTTATTTATTCTGGCACTTTACTGTTTTTTCCAAGGTTTGGCGCCCATATATCATTTTTATCATTATTACTCACCTGCACATTCAGGTTAAAATCAGCGGCTTTATATCCACACAATCCTGCCTGTATTAACCAAAAATCAATCTTATCACTACTGTTAATCAAACCATTGGCATTACCATCTCCACCCGCTAAACCCCAGATGCCGGGAGCTAATTCTTTATAACCCTCAATACTTCCGTAAACTTGACTTGAGCTTGTACTGAAATCATAGCTATACTTTCCGCTGACTTCTGTTAACTGATTGGCACTCATAATATCGAGATGGTTTCTGTGCCGGATAACAGCAAATAAATTTTGTGAAATATTCACACTGAATTTCAAAAAGCTTTTTCCGTCGAGAGCTGTAATTGAGCCGTCATTCAAAATAAATCCCGCCTGCCTGCAGATAATAGTGGACGAAGTTGCCGAATCTGCAATGTAAGGTGTTTCCCTGAGTTCAATAAGTATCCAGTCCACAACATCATCCGGAATAGTCAGGGCTTTTTCATTTCCTGTGTAATTCCAGGGCTGGTCGGAATAGGGTTGATTTTCTGGAATAAAAGAATATAATTCCGTGTTCATTGCTGTAACGTTAAAAGGTCCTTCTAAAAATGCTTTCATGTCGAGCGAAATATTTGGAGTATCAATTACCATTATTGTTTTTGCAATAAAATTTTCACATGATGCCGGATTAGTTATGGTAAGCGAAACATCATAAATACCCGGAGCGCCGTATAAGTGTGAAATATCCCCGATGGTGTTATATGTTGTTCCGTTCTCTCCAACATCCCACAGATATGTTACTTCAGGGTGGTAAATGGTATCGACAGGGCTTGTTATCGAAACTGCATCCAACTCGTTCCAGTAAGGTACGGCTTCGGTATTCATGGCAATCCTTACGGCAGATACTTCGAAATCAGTTATCGGGAAATCAATAATAAATTCACGGGCAACATCAGGCATAGGATGTGCAGTTCCCGACCATATTTCAATCCATTCACCCAAATTATTTTTTATATAAACCGTGTCGATAGAGCCGGGCTTTAAAGTTTCGTAGATGGAAATACGGTTTATCCGCCGGGCTGTTTCAAAACCAACTTCGATAAATTCTCTTTGTGCATTGGCAGTTAATGGCGCCCATGCTTCAACAAAATCGCCATATAAGGGATAAACATCAGGCTCGCCGAGAATTTGCTGCTCCGACCACCACCAGGAAGGGTCAGGTGGCAGGGCTGTCCATCGCGAACTAAAATTAAATACAATATCAGCCCATTGGGTTTCATAATTTATAATTTGTGCAACATTTTGCGAAAGGTCTGTGAAAACAGCTTCCTCTCCAAGGTTCACATTTAAAAAATCAAAATCCGGCGAAGGCGACTGATTTATTAATATATAATCATCTTTTACAAGAGAATACTCGTGGTAACCATCAAATACGGTTAACGAAACCGGATGTAACCCACTCGTTTTGTAAATGTGAATTGGGTTTTGTTGGTCGCTTGTATAACCATCTCCAAAATCCCATAGGTAAGAAACTATTGAAAAAGGTGTGGAAGTTTCATCGGTAAAGGTTATTGTTTCACTGGTACAGGCTTCTGTTTTATCTGCCGAAAAGTTTGGTTTTGTATCGGTTTGAACAATAAAATTTCGTGAAGTTCCTGAATAAGAAATACAATAATATATTCCGTAATCGGAAGATGAAAGATTATTTAAAGTTAAAGAGGGAGCTGTAGCACCGGATATTTGTATATCATTCAAATACCAATGCCAGCCGGGGCCTGAAATATTCGACTCGACTTTTATCTGCGAAAATATTGGTGCATCATCTATCAAACGAATATTCTGATCAACATTACCATTAAATATTATTTCGGTATTTGTCATTTCTCCATTATTAAACAGATCATTCGATATATGTATTCTTAAATCGTTTTCCCCGTTTTGTATAATTCCATTATTGGTTAAATTTCCGTTGACATATAAAGTGTGGTCAGAACCTTCGTTTTCGAGTGTATCCTGAACATAAATATTCCCTGATAAAGTAATATTTCCATTTATCTTTACATTACCTTTCAAACTCACATCATGTATTTTAATGTTTTGCAGGTAGCATCCGCCATTCATTTCGAGTTCATAATTATTTCCTGTAATTACACCCCACCGCAAATAATTATCTACACCGGTAACAGATAGTTTGTTTTTGGGCTGCATTATTAGTGTATCTTCTAATTCAATAATTGTATTATCAAATACCAAATCGGTAGTTGCAATAATGGATGAATCGTTTGAAACCTTAAATTGATAACCGGTAAAAACCACATCCGGTGCAAAAAACAGATATTGAGAAGTGGTTCCGTTTAATAAAGTACGTATATTTTTCCAAATAAAATTATTGGTCAAATCGCCTGTAATTCTTACCTCAAGTTCATCGTTCCCATTCCGTATAACTCCGTTGTTTATAATGTTTCCAATGATCTGGCAATAATGTCCTGTACCATAATTCTGCAAGGTGTCTAATAAAACCAGGTTCCCGTAAAAACGCACATGGTTATCACCGATTTGAACAATTCCTCTAAGAATTATATCTGTTAGGTTTGAACCATTAATGTATGCCCCATTGTGCATATATAAATAACTGCTATCACCTTTAATGTTTATGTCTCTAATGTGTTCACCTTTAATTGAAATTGTATTACCTTTTAAAATGTACAGGGTATCACTGTTAAAATCAACATAAGTATTTTCAAAATATATATTTGCTTCGGCAATAATCTGGTTTGAACTATTAAATGATATGAATTGAGAACACTCAAAGACATTTTGATTATAGCACGAAAGTATCTGTTCAGTGTCTCCGTTGAGGTGGGTTTGATTGTTTGTCCAAATACCATCGTTAACAACATTGCCTTTTAGAGATAAGTTGAGAACGCCTCCACCATTCCTTACCGTTCCATAATTTTCTATGTCCCCGTTAACCGTAAGTGTCTTGTTGTATGTTGTTTGAATTATTCCGGCCGGCTCAATACGCAAATCATTACAAGTTTGGTTTGATATTAAACTTACAGGCCCATTAAGGATTACATTATTGTTTGCATTGGGTACAGTGTCACCAACCCAGGTGGAACCGTCTTCCCAGTTACCGCCCGATGTTGTTGAATGTATTGTGGTTTGGGCTGTAATATTTTGACTGATAAGAATTGAAATTGCCAAGAATATTAATTTAAAATGTAAAAGATTTTGATTTTTCATAATGAATTGTTTTTTTATTAAGTTATGTT
>JAIORT010000315.1 GCA_021107975.1 Bacteroidales bacterium
GGGGGTTTATAGCGCCGCTTGTTCCATACGGGTCGTAATCAACTTCATCGGAAACTTCTTCACCCGTACCTCCCGGATTGCCCGAATGTGTTGGACCCGAATTATCGCCCCACCAGCAGTTTTCAGCATCAATTATAAATGATCCGCCAACATTGTTAACTGCCATATAATAGTTATCGAAGAAATCGCAATAATTGACCGTAGGATCAGAAGCGCCGGTAGCATATACACCATAATTATTGTTGTTAAATGAGCAATTGAGTATTGAGGGACTTGCATTTATGGTTTTGATAGCATAACCCGTACTATATTTGGCAAACCTGAAAATACAGTTCTCAAACCGGCACAACGGGTCTAAAGCTACGCTATTAAAAGTTATTCCATACCAGGTATTAGATCCGTAAGAAGTATATGTACTATCCGCATTTGTATCGCCACCATAAAAATCATCGGTAAGGCTTGTAAATACAATGTTCATATCAGATGCTGCAAGCCCTTCGGCAATCAACCCGTTATTCACTGTCATCCATCCACCCTGGGTGAATTTTGAAACCACACCCGGATCTACAGTCAAAGTAACTCCTGTTCCAATCGTATATCCGCTAAAGATATAAGGAATATTTGTTATTCCTCCGAAAGATCTTTTCGACAAAGTAGCGTCCATTGTAAGGGTTTCGTTGTTCACTGCAATTCCTTTATAAGTCGTTCCTGAAATCAAATTTCCCGATGTGGAAGAAGGATAAGAAACAAGAGAGATAAGCATAGGTGCAAAGTCCAGGTTGTCGAATGTATTATTATCAACAACAGGGGCACAAACGCCCGAATTGGTAATGCCATAATCAACCTTATAAAAAGTATTATTTGTAATAGAAGGGGAGGCGTTGTTTAACTGAATTGTATTTCCTGAATAGCGTATCACTGCATAATTAATAAAGCTTGCATCATTACTTACATCATTAAAAACAAAATAAGGCCCATAAGAAGTAGGTGTACTGCCAGAGCCATTATCTTCAGTATCAAGGGGATTTCCGTAATCATCATCCCGGTAATCGGTAAAGATAACCGAATCACCAACAGCACCGTTAACTTCTAATGTACCGTTGACAGTAAAATTAGCGCCTGAAGAAGACTTAAAAACGGTTCCTGCCGGTATTGTAATAGTAGTTCCTGAATTGATGGTTGCATCATAAAAGAAATATGTGATATTAGAATATCCTGCAAAAGTACGCTGCGGAACTGTTGCATTTTGAGAATAAGTTTCCGGCTGAATTCCAATGGCAATTCTTCCTGCATTTCCTATTGTATTGTTTGAAAAAGTTGGGTTTGAGAACAGTGCCATATAAACCGGTTCGTAATTGATATTGTACATTTGGCAATCTGATATTTTCGGATGAGCGGAACCATAAATCCCTAATGCAGTTTGTGAAGATTGCTGGAATACAGTGTGCTCAATTGTAACACTGTCATCTTTCATTCGTACTGACCCGTTGTAAGTATTTGAACCGAGATATGCACTATAACCACCTCCGGTATATCTTATCTCACAATATATTAATTTGTTTTCATTATCATCTCCTTCAGGATAATAAACCAAACCATGCCAGTCGGAATTTACCGGTACGGTAGCACCACCATCATTATTGGTATCTCCGCCGGCAGAGTCGTCCTTGATGGATGTAAAAATGATATTTTCGCTAACAGTACCCGTAGCATTTAACCCGCCATGAATAAAAATTCCTTTAAAATAACTCCCGTCAAATTTTATTATTATTCCTTCTTCGAGGGTTAGTATTGCCCCGGCAGCAATGTTCAAATCGTCAATAATGTAAGCTATATTAGTAAATCCGGCAATATTTCGTTTTATAAGTGTTGAATTTGAAGATAATGTACCTTCGATAATCTTGATTCCATTACTTCCGTTGGCAGAAAAAGTAATACCTGAAAATATCGGATTGGAAGTTAATGATATGGCAATCGGATCTAACCTGCAATTATTTATATCAACATTGTTAACCACCGGAGCGGAGTTGCCGTTAAACCATAATCCGTAATAATATGATTGATCTATCAGTACATTATTCAGCTTGGGTGATGCATTTGTAGTAGTAACTATTCCGTTATAGTAATAACCGCCATATTGAAGATCAGTATATACCAGGTCGCAATAAGAGTCATCACTGTTTTCTTCAAAAGAAATGTCGTACCAATTACCCCATGATGGTGTTGTGGCATTGCCATCTCCGTTTGTATCCATCGGGTTACCAACATTATCATCGTAAAGCGAAGTAAATACAACGTGTTCGGTAACCGTTCCGTTACACTTAAATCCACCCTGAATATCCCATCCCTTAGAAACTATCTTAATGACCACTCCCGGGGCAATGTCGAGGTTAGCGCCATTCAAAATCTCTATATCTTCAAGCAAAACGTAGGTTATATTTGTAAATCCTGCAACAGTTCGTTTTATAATAGAACTGTTAACAACAATATTATGTCCGAGTAATCCTATTGCATTCATACCTATATTAGTATATGTGTTTCCTGAAAAAGCCGGATTAGCAGATGCAGAAATTGAAAACGGAGTGTTGGAAATATTGATCATGGCATTATTGCTAATAACCGGATTGGAAGTGGTATAACACGAAACCCCATAATCCAGCTCTCTGAATTCACAATTGCTTATGGTTGGGTTTGCATTAATAGTTGCAACCGCACAACTGTTCAGGTAATGATTCTGTCCGCCGTTTGGATAGTAATAATTATAAACTCTGGCATATTTCATTCTTACGTAATCCATAATTGAGGTAGGGTCGCTGCCATCTTCAAAAATAATTGCACCCATATCACCAATCGAAGGTGAGGTAATTGCCCCGTCTCTGTTAGTATCTCCCGGGTTGCCGTGTGTGTCATCCTTTGCCGAAGTAAAGGTTATAAAATCTGCTCCTGTTCCAACAGCATCCAACTTACCCTCTATGATAATCCTGTATGAATAAGACGTAGATTTAATAACTATTCCCGGATCAATAGTGAGGGTAAATCCCGAAGGGACAGTTATTTGAGCAAGCATTAAATACGTTATATTATTTACCGTAGTAAAATCGCGTTGGATAATATGTGCGTTGGATGATAATGTTCCGCCTATCAATCCGATTGCATCATACTGGTTTTCTGAAAATGACAGAACATTATTAGTAAATGTAGGGTTTGCCTCGAAAGACATGGCTATAGGTGTCATGCTGCTCGAACCGATTGTATTATTTGTAAACGTGGGAGAAGAGGTATATTGAAGATAAACGCCGAAGTAATTGTGAGAAAAATCGCAATAATCAATAACAGGGCTTGCATCGTATAAAGTAACACCTCCCAAACTGCCATATCCTGCGTACCTGAGCATACACCTTCTCATTACGCTGGCATCATTACTTTCGTCATAAAAACGAATACCATACCAATTGCCGGTGGCAGGGGAAGTGGACGTTCCGTCATTGTTAGTATCTCCTCCCCAGTTATCATCGCGTTCGGAAGTGAAATAAATATTTTTTCCTACACCGGCATTAGCTGTTAAAGTACCACGAATGTCCAAAACACAATATAAACGAAATTTCACAACATTGTCCGACCCGATTATAAGTGAACCACCGTTGTTTACCGTGTAAGAGTTGTAAAAATAATAAGGAACGTAATCTTCTACAAGTACAATGTTATCGTTTATCGAAGGTAATGTCCATGCATTACTGTTTGAATAATGTGCAACATAAAAAGCATCTCTTGTGTTACCGGTAAAATCACAAGTTCCGCTTACAGTTAAAGCACCGGGTCCGCCATAATACACAGGCCATTCATTTGAAGTAACAGTGCAATCGGTAAGACCGGCTTGTGAAGTTGTTGTTAAATTAATACCATATTTGCTATTGATGATGTTCATGTTGTTTAATGTACAAACCGAACCGTCTCTGGCATATAAACCATGACCATAAGAACTATGGTAACCGGTCATATCTATCAAGCCCCCGGTCATATTAAAGACGTCATTTACTTCGGCGCCATAATAATAAAAGAACTCAATATTGGTGTTGGTAAGAGTAGCCGTTCCGTTATATACATAAAA
>JAIORT010000253.1 GCA_021107975.1 Bacteroidales bacterium
TGAGAGTCTTGATACCTTCACTCCTGATTTTATGACAAAAAGGGAGCAACCTAATAATGAAAAGGAATTTGAAAGAATTGCAGGATTAAAAATTGAAAATTGGACGAAAGAATAAGCAACGAAACGCCAATAGCACCTGATAGCACGTGGCATCATTGTGTTCATCAAGACAAAGAATACACCAAGTTGCTTTCTTTGTGAAACTTAGTGTCTTTGTGGCGAAAAAAATAATATTCTGATTGAGTAGTTACAAATTATTTAATTCTTAGTTTTTTTGCGAATACTTAACTTAGCGAGCTTTGCGTGGGATAAAAAATTTCAGAATACACACATCGAAATTGCACTTGACACAATCACAATTTTTTCTTTAATAACCTATTAATAATTACCACCTTATAAAATAATGTATATTTTTTTACATTATTTATTGTATATTTATAATATTTTATATTATATTTGCGTTTTTAATTTATGTTTAATATACATGGTTTATGAAATCGAGAAAATTATACAACAGAATCGCAGTTCTCAGGAAAGAAAGAAATATTTCAAGAAAAGAATTAGCTGAGATTATCGGGGTGAATTTTCAAACTGTCGGATACCTTGAAAGGGAAGAGTACAATCCGAGCCTTGACCTGGCTTTTAAAATAAGTGAATATTTCGGACTGCCTATTGAGCTTATCTTTTCGACCGAACCCTTAAAACCATTGATAGAAGAAATTATCGAACTTAAAAATAAAATAGGAGGACAATAAAATGAAACAAAAAAATTCAATGAACAGGCAAAACAGAAAACTCTGGATAGTTATAAATTATCTGAGTATTATTTTAATTCTATGCATTTTTTACACAGGCAAATACTATGACTGGCCTGTATTTGTTATAGTTTGTGAAGCAGCTTCTTTTATACTGCTTATTTTTTCCTTCATTAAGGTTTTTATCAAAACACAACTTTGGAAAATGTCTCACACCTCTGATAAAAATCTTGACGAAAGACAATTACAGGTTATGTTAAATTCGCTTAAGTATTCTTACAGCGCTTTTACCATTATCGTCCTGGTGATTGTATATGGTTTTGCCATTGCCGGGCAGGGTCCGATAGATGTAGTAATTGCGGCATGCTTGCTTTATATTGCACATACACTGCCGGCAGCAATCGTGGGTTGGGCAGAAAAAATAATCTAAAATAGAAAGATGGCAGAAAAATTCCGGAGAAATATTTAATACCAAACCGCTAACATGAAAATCAAGATTATTTTATTTTTTTCGCTCAATTGTAAAATCAACCAACTTCTTCAGCGAAGTTTTTGATTCGGAATCAGGGAATTCTTCAAGGATTTGGAGAGCGTTATCGTGATATGCTTTCATTTTTGACCTTGCATACTCTATCCCGCCGCTTTGGTTTACCTTATTGATTACAGCAGCAACTTTTTCAGGATTATTGTTATGGTTCTTAACAATATTAATGATCTTTCGTTTTTCAACATACCCGGAATTATTCAGTAAGTAAATAAGCGGGAGAGTCATTTTCTGCTCCTTGATGTCAATACCATTTGGTTTGCCTGTTGAATTGGAGGTTTCGTAATCAAAAAGATCGTCTTTGATCTGAAATGCAATTCCAACATTTTCTCCGAATTGCTTCATCTTTTCAATCGTATCTTTGTCCGAACCAACAGATGAGGCTCCCGATGCACAACAGGATGCTATTAAGGAAGCCGTTTTTTTTCGAATAATTTTAAAATAGATATCTTCTTTAATATCGAGCTTACGAGCTTTCTCAATTTGAAGCAATTCACCTTCGCTCATTTCTCTTGTAGCATTGGAAACGATTTTTAATAAATCAAATTCATTGTTATCCAATGATAAAAGAAGTCCGCGTGATAAAAGATAATCTCCTACTAAAACAGCTATTTTATTTTTCCATAAAGCATTAATAGAAAAGAATCCTCTTCTTTTGTTGGAATCATCAACAACATCGTCGTGTACCAATGTGGCAGTATGAAGCAATTCGATAAGAGATGCCGCAGTATATGTCGATTCGTTGATTTTACCGCAAATACCGGCGCTTAAAAAAACAAACATCGGGCGCATTTGCTTCCCTTTTCTTTTAATAATATAGCGGGTGATTATGTCGAGCAGGGGAACAGAGCTTTTCATCGAATCCCTGAATTTCTTTTCAAATACTTCAAGGTGTGATTGAATAGGGCGCTTAATTTCAGTAAGTGTAGTCATGTTAATAGATTGGGGCAAAATTAATTGAATTTTATTAAAATACTTAGAAATTCATTGATATAAATAGAAATTTAACTTTATTTTTGTCTTATGACAAATTACCCTCCCAAAATACTGCTTGCCTTTGGAGAAGCCATTGACGGAAACGACAAGATATTCACCTGGCTTCTGAAAAACGGCTATCCCGAATTAGCTGCTCTATCAAAAGCCATCCGCGGGAGTGAAGATGCTTTTCGGTGGTTATTAAAAAATAATTTTCCTCAATATGCTGCTTTAGACATGGCAATCGTGAACGACCAGAAAGCTTATGAGTGGTTAGAGAAATATAAATTTAATTTTTTAATAGTTTTCGCCGATGCTGCCCAGGGTAAAAAGGAAGCAATCCGCTGGATGGCTATGCACGACCTTCAAATATTCATCCACATAGCAAGAAAAATAAAGACCTTCACAGATAACCAGACATTTGACTATCATAAGTTGCATTTTTAAATTTAAAATTATTTTTAACCTGGCTCTTGATTTTAATTTTTCACCAGTATTTACTTAAAAATTCTCTTAAATGCAGGTGTTGTATCCCTTCATAAGTATTCCCTTGTATTTCATCCATCGAAACAACATATTTTGGATAATTGTCTTTTATTTTTAACAAATTACCATATTCCCTATCAATCGTGCTTTGGTCAGTTAGTAAATAAGCAACTTGAATATACATTTTCTCATTTTGCTTTTCGCCTACAAAATCAATTTCCCTTGTCCCGCTCAATCCGATTTTTACGTAATAACCCGAAAGCATGAGATGTATAAACACAATGTTCTCCATTATTTTACCGAAATCTGCCTGTTTAAAACCGATAACGGAATTTTTTAAACCCCAGTCCTCGAAATAATACTTTTCGCTGGTCTCAAAAATTTTCTTCCCAAACACATCCACACGGTTTACCTTGAAAACTAAAAATGCCTCCGCCAAATAGGAAAGATAATTTAAAACTATTTGTGTGGACATATTTACATTCTGCGACTTTAAATATTTACTGATCTTTGTTGCCGAAATCAAACTACCTGTACTGTCGGCAAGAAACCTGACAAGCTTTTCCAAAAAAAATACATTTCTTATTTTATGCCTTCTTACAACATCTTTAAACAAAACAGTAGCATATACATTTTTCAAATATTCATAAACTATAAATTCGTCGAGTTTCAGGTTAATCAGGTAAGGCAATCCGCCGAATTTCGCATATTTTATCATTGACTTATTTGTATCTTTGAGCTTGTGGAATTTCAAAAACTCATTATAAGAAAGGCTGAAAATTTTAATCTCGATAAACCTGCCACTTAAATGCCCTGCAATATCACTCGACAATAATTGCGAATTACTGCCTGTACAATAAATATCATATTTTCCGGTGGCTAATAAATTTCGTAAAGATTTTTCAAAACCTTCAATATCCTGAACTTCATCAATCAATAAATAGTTTTTTCCATCTGTTGAATATCGGGCAACAAAGTCATTTAATTCTTTATGATTCCGGATAAAATCAAAATCCGAAAGTTCTTTATTTATATAAATAATATTTGATTCCGGGTTGTTTTTTATAATATGCCCGATTACCTGGTACAACATAAAGCTTTTTCCAACCCTCCTTTGCCCGATAAATATCTTGATGATATCTTTATTAACAAAGGGAACAATTTTCTGTAAATATATTTCCCTGGGAATAAAGTCTTTAATAAAGTTTGTATAAATGAATTCGTTTGTATCCATTATAAATGATATTTTTAGCAAAAGTACAAAATATATTAATTATAAGTTACAAAAAGATAGAAAATATTTATTATGTCATTTATACATGACACATCCTGAAGTTTCGTGACT
>JAIORT010000613.1 GCA_021107975.1 Bacteroidales bacterium
TTTCCTGGATGAAAATAATGGCTGGGCTTCAGGTAAAGCAGGTAATCTGTTATATTATGATGGAAGCGAATGGACTGAGCTTGAGAGTAATTCTTTAGCAGACCTGAACTCTATTTTTATGATTAGCCAAAATGAAGGATGGGCAGGCGGCAAAGATGGATTATTAGTTCATTTTGATGGTAACGAATGGCTTGAGCTAACCAGCAGTAGTGTAAATCCAATTAATTCTGTTTTTATGCTTGATGCAGATAACGCCTGGCTGGCAGGCGATATAGGAACAATTGTATCCAGAAGCGGTGATGCCTTTAACAGTCCTATTGTAAAAATTCGAAGCACAATCGGCGACAGTTCGGAAATACAAATGGCAGAACTCCTGTTTGATGCAAAATATTTCTGGAGAGTGAGGGCAAGACATGAACAAGACACTTCGAGTTGGTCGTCGGTAAAATATATTAACACAATTGATATGGCTAATCTTGAAGAACCTGTAAACGGAGCAACCGAACAAATGCTTGATGTAACACTGATATGGGAAGAAATAACAGGAATATTTGAATATATTTATGAATTTGATATTGACCCGAATTTTAGTTACCCGAGTACAAATTTCAGTCAAATAAATGAAGCTAACCCTCAGGGGCTTTTATTTGGCACTACCTATTACTGGCATGTTAAAGCGGCACATACTAAAGATACAACCGAATGGTCCGACACATGGAGTTTTGAAACCATCAACACCGTTTATTTAACCAGTCCCGGACAGGGAGATACTGTTATTAATACTCTGCCAATATTAGAGTGGGAAGATTTAACCGGTATTTCCGGATATGAAATACAATACGATACTTTAATTGATTTTAGTAATGCAGAATCTAATAATATCGATACTTCCCGTTTCCCGGTTATCTTTCCGTTAGAAATAGGAAAAACATATTATTGGCATGTGAGAGCCTATGAGGATGGCGATACAACAAACTGGAGCGACACTTGGCACTTTTTTGTCGGATCAGAGTCAGGCATTGAAGATTTAATATTAAATAAAGATAATGTTAGTATTTTTCCAAATCCATCTCAGGGGCAATTGAGCATAGAATTAAATGCGTTACAGCAAACCTCCGTTCGAATTACAATAACAGACTTACTTGGTCAGGCTGTAATTAATAATGAGTATTCTTTTGATAAAGGGTTAAATACAAAAACAATCGATCTTTCTGATATGAATAATGGTATTTACATTATTAAATTGCAATCAGGGGAAATAGTTTTAACTGAAAAGATTGTTATTGATAAATAGATAAAAGAGATATTCTTTAATTTAAAAGGCTGGTGTTTAAATATGCCAGCCTTTTTTAATTATATCTTTTACCGAAATTAAAGTTCAAATAAAAAGTTAAAAAAAAGTAATTAGGATCATTAAATGCCATGATAGGAACAGGTTTTGGAAAAACATCAATCATTGCGCCAATTTCAAGCGATTTTACTTTTGTACGGTAAACACCGAAATCAAAGTCCAACCCTATTTTACCATGAATTCCCGGATAAAGACTTAACTCGTTAAAACCTTTGGTGAAAGGGGCTTTCCCAAAAATATTATCTACAAAATGTTTATCAGGGTCATATTTTTCCTCATTAATTGAATATACGTAAATCTCAGGTGATGGCTCGAGAATAAATAAATAAATTGGTTTAGCAACCCCTAATGACACACCTCCCATATATAAAAACCTGAGTTCAACACCTCCCCAATAAGGTTTACGGTTAAGCAACCTGTGTGTTCCATAGGTTCCTCTAAAAATAAAAACCGAATTTAACTTACCATAAACATAACTTTTCGAATTTGTAAAATACGGATTAATCTGTCTGTACTGTTTTGGAGATTGCATTTCAACCATTTCAATATTCAACATTCTTTTTTTAAAGGCAGTTTTATTAAACCCTTTACTGAACTTGATGCCCCAACCCTGTGTATGAAAAATAACTCCAAAGCTCATTTCTTTGAGCAGAAGTATATTTTTTGATGTGTCAATTACAATTTCACCTTGCGACCGCGATTGAAAACTGATAACAAATAATCCTAATATAAACAGAGTCCTTAAACAATGCATCTTAAAAGTGTGTATGGAATAGTTTATAAAAGTAAAAAATATTTATCAAATAACGCTAATTGATAAATATTTATTTTTGGAGGAATATGCATAAAAGCATATTTTACTAATGACGTTGTTCTATCTGGAATTTTTTTGCTTCTCCATAAGCCGGACAACTTTCAGTAGATTTGCAAGACGCCATAATAATTCCGATGGTAATAACTGCGAGTATAAATATAACAATTTTTTTCATAGGTCTGATTTAATAAGTTTCAAAAATATAAATTATTTTATAAATACATGTTTTTATAAAAACATAATTTCGCCAGCTATATTGCAAATAATTTGCCATCAAAGATAAATTAAAGAATTTATTCTATGACAACCATCAATCCTGTTATCGAAAACTCCTGGAAACAAGTGCTTTCAGAGGAATTCCGGTCGGAATATTTTTTTAAATTAAAAGAATTTATAATACATGAAAAAAAGAAATATAAAATATACCCTCCGGGATCGGAGATTTTTTCAGCTTTTAACTATACGCTTTTTGATGAAGTTAAAGTAGTGATACTCGGACAGGATCCATACCATGGTAAGGGACAGGCTAATGGTTTGTGCTTTTCAGTGAAAGATGGTATCACAAAACCCCCATCTCTTAAAAATATTTTTAAGGAGTTACAAAATGATTTAGGGTATCCGATTCCGGTAAGCGGTAATATGGAAAAGTGGGCACAACAGGGGGTGTTATTATTAAATGCCACACTTACGGTTAGGGCAGGACAAGCCGGATCGCACCAAAACAGAGGCTGGGAAAATTTTACAGATGCTGTGATAAAAATCCTTTCTGAAAAAAAAGAAAATTTAATTTTTATACTCTGGGGCGCTTTTGCCCAGGCAAAGGAAAAATTAATCGATACTTCCAGACATTATATTATTAAATCGGCACATCCTTCTCCTTTTTCGGCTGACAGGGGTTTCTTTGGCAGCCATCCGTTTTCGAGAACTAACGAATTCCTGAAAAAAGCCGGGGTGAAAGAAATAGATTGGAGCTTGTGAATTTTATTACCGGCAGCTTCCTGGCACCTGGAAGACAATTATTACTTTATTTTTTCCAAAATATTCTTCATTGGCTTCAACAAACATTTCATACGTCCAGCCGGCCCGGCCATATTTATTCAAATCCCATAACAAATGATCAACAGATTTACGCCATTGTTTTTCTTTCTCAGGTTTACCTGCTACATCAAAATACGAAAGTCCTTTTTCATTGGAATATTCAGTTATAGTGGCTTGAAAAAAAAATGTATCTCCCATGCCTACCCTTTGTTTTAAAATTACCGGACATTGCCCGGTCTGTCCTACTGAGATATTCGGACTTGTACAGTATTGCCAGCCTTTTTTACCTAAATTTTCCAATACTTTAAAATCCTGACTATGAAAATTAAAACTCATATATTCATATTTAATCGTGCTGTTTTTAATTTTTCTAAATAATGGTTTTCCGCCAATATAAACCAATTCCCATCCATTTTTACCATAATCATTAAAAATTTCAATATTTTCTCCTCCCGGATAATAATTTTTAAATTCCTCCAAATCATGGTTAGAAATATCTTCGCAATATTTATATTTGTACTGGGAAGGATCTTTTTCTTTAATCAGATATATGTACATTAAACCATCAACAACTACCCAGTTTTTATTTGCAAGTTCATTTATTTTTTCAATGTCAATATTACCTTCAAGAACTTCCACCGGATATATTGTACTTTTGTTCTCTTCTTTTTCAAAAAAACACATAACGAAATTACCCGCTTTAAGTTTATATCCCTGAGAGGCAATTTTATTAAGCGAATCGCGAATTTTATTAGCTTCCAGGGTAAAAGGGAAATAGATTAAATATTCTTTTTTGGGGCAATTTGTTGGCAGAGGAGGATATTCAGTTCCTTCAGGAATTTTATATGGTTTTTCTGGTGGTTTTTCTTCTGGTGGTTTTACTGGTGGTTTTTCTTCT
>JAIORT010000855.1 GCA_021107975.1 Bacteroidales bacterium
TAGGTGGCGTTTCTTGCTTTGCTTCTTTTTGTCTTATATTCAAAATAATATGGTGGTATTTTGTCAACACATTTAAAATAGGTCTCTTCGAATGGTAATCCTTTATATCTGAATTTACAGAAGAAATGAGGGAATGGATAATGTTCATCTCCTTCTAGGTCATAATCTATGATATCTGAAAAATTTATCTGCCCAACTCGATAGGTTTTTATTAAAGATAAATTTTCACCCTTTGTTCCTTCTCTAAAATCCCACGTATTGTCATCAAAAACCACTAATTCAACTATCCCATAAATAAACTCTAACCCGCTGTGATAAATGCTTTTAATCTCTGCAGCAAACCATGAGTATTCACCATATCTATCCGGCTTGTTAGAATCTGGATATTGATTTCCATCAAAGGCTCGAAGAAGCATTTTTGAGTTTCGTTTTCTGTTTTCGGGGAGGAAGTTTAACCAATCTTGAAAATCACACTCTATTCTTCGTTTTAGATTCAAATTGCGTTGTATTTCATCCTCTTTTGATAATCCCTCCCTTTTTTCAAAAAGCTCCATCCAACTCTTGATTTTACCGCCAGCGTCAAGAACCCAATTAAAAGCAATGCCTGATAACATCAAAATCCCACCAGGAATAACAAGCCACTCGGGAAATGACTTAATACTGATGACAACTAGGATTATTGTGATGCCTATAGCAATGAGTAAAACTTTAACAATTTTCATGATAGTTAGCCACCAATTATTTTATAGAATCTATCAATTCATCTAACTCTTCCACCATATCTTTTGAATATTCATGGAAAATAAGATTGCGTGTTTCTGAGTCTAACCATGTAACAATATAGCTGTCAATTGCCGATACTGAAATTGCTTCCGGATACCATGCTTCAACATATGCAATAGCAGGTACATAATCTGTCTCAACAGGTTTAGGACGAACAGAATTAGGTATTAGTTTATCTGAAAGCTTCTGTCTGTTCAACCTAAGTATGATGGTAATTGGTTTATGATCATAGAAAAAGTCTGCCCATATGTGATGATTTCCTCGGTAATCATCATCACGCGCGGATTCAAAATCAAATAGACATATATAGCCCATAGAAAATCCGTAATAGCTTATTGATTGAGGATATGAAAAAGGGAAATTCCCTTTGTTGGGCAGAATATTACCTGTTTGGCGGATTCCTTTATATCCATCAATGCTCGTTCTGTGAAGAACGCCTTTTATCAACTGTGTCATTAAAGGGTAAATCGTACTTTTGCGGAAGGACTGTATCTGATATTCTTTGATTTCTCTTGTAGACATATTTAAAAGTTGATTCGTCCAAGTAGCCACCTAACGGATGAGCTCACCTGCAGCCGGGTCTTGGTTAATCCGATCCTAAAACCCGAGCCGCCCACCTTAACCGGCTGTCAGGTGGAGCGGGGGTTAGCATGCGTTAACATCCTCATTTCTCCATCGATGAAGCAGACCATGTAGATGTATCATCAATGTTCATAACGTTAATCTTTGATTCGTAAATGCCATCATCATTCCAATCCTCAAGTACATGATATGCTAGGTACTTGCTATTTGGAGACCAGTAATAATCACTAATTGCACCAAAGTCGATTATATTTATCTCTTCATTACTCATCATATCAACAATCATAATAACTCTGTCCCCATTAGCACGAAATGCATAAGAGAAAAACCGGGAATCAGGGGACCATGATGGTTTAATCAAATCATATTCTGGATTTGAAATTTTTATTTCATTCAAATCGTGAAGATCAATGATTATGATCTCATGAAATTCTTCACCTTCTTTACTATATGCAAATTGAGTTCCATCCGAGGACCATGCCGGATCCCAGCCGGTTGAATTCTCCGCTACTAAATCCAACTTATTACTCTCTAAATCAACTAAATAAATATTATTTGTGAGACTATGAACTGACCATGCATCAATAATAAGTTTATTGCTATCTGGTGACCAGTTGAATGAAGACACCTCAAGATTATCAGTAACTTTTTCTAAATTGCTTCCATCAACATTCATTATATATAAATCTCCCCCAACAGTTCCTTGTATATATGCAATTCTATTTCCATCAGGTGAATATGACGGCTCTTTACATCCAGCATCATCAAATGTTAACTGTCTTACATCACCCCCTTCGTGGTCCATAGAAAACAAGTTTGCACCATTCTCGGGATCTCTAGAGGAAACGAAAATAATTCTCTTCCCATCCGGCGACCAACTTGGATCATAGTCCAAGAAATGATTGTCTGTTATTTGAACACGGTTGTCACCTTTGAAATCCGCAGTACAAATTTCCCACAGCTTATAACCTTCTATACCTCCACGTGGTCCATGATATGGATCAAGCCAACTATCCTTCTTTACTATTTCATTTCGATAACAAACAAATACTAGTTCGTTGCTATCAGGTGACCATGATGGATCAGTGTCCCTCGGCTCCAACTCAAGCTTCTGGCACCCGAGCAGTATTTGGCTGCTGACCAATAACATTGTGAAAATGATTGATTTATTCATTTTTCTTCGCATGCTAACGGATGAGCTCACCTGCACCCGGATGGGCATTTAATGATTATAAAACCGAAACCGATAAAGGGAAACGAAAGGTCAAATCGCCCCACGTGATAGGGTGTCTGGTGGAGCGGGGGTTAGGTACCCTCACCTATTTTAATGAGTTCCTTGGAGTGGGCGTTGGTGTTGGTCCTAAACTAAATGGATCTATTGTATGATCTAAGTTGATAATCATAGTTTTCCATTCAGGGGTTGCTGGTCTATATATTCGGATGCTGTATGAATATTTATCAGCGTTATAAAAATATCCTAGTGCGTAATCCTCTCCTTCTAATTTGTACAACCAACCCCAATGTGTATTAGGAGACTTTAGATCATCAATGTAGTCTGGCACAAGGATTTCCAGATTATCCGGATAATATTCCTTATCGGCAGAATAACTTTCTAGGGCATAGGCTACTTCTATTCCATTTCTCTCAATCTTTGAAGAAGGTGAAAAATAAAATCCACTATCAAGACATAAATACATGATCACTGGAGAAAGGATGATTAGTAATAATGAAAATAGTTTTCTGGACCTGGGAATTACTACAAGAAGCGTAATTCCAGCAAGTATCGATGTTCCACCAGCAAATAGAAATTCGAATAATCCCGAAAAGACTCCTAAAGAAGGAGCATAATAAAGCCATGCATATATTATGGTGATTGTTAATAATCCATAGATCATATATTTCCAATCAATTTTTTCCTCAGCCTTTAGACCTTTATAAATGAACCAAGCGGATAAAGTAACTATTGCAATTGGAAGAAGAAATAATATTGTGGATTCCATATAAAATATTTAGTGCTATTAGTGTACCTAACGGATTGAGCTCACCTGACGCCGGGTCTTGTTTTGACGATCCTCCGGACCTAATTCGCCGTCCTTAACCGGCGGTCAGGTGGAGCGGGGGTTATGTGTTTTCATCGATTGTTATATATCACCATAGACCAAGTAGATCAAGAGAGACCGTTAAGACAAGCATAATGACACCACAAATAAATTGAATATCTCCAAATACATTTGCTCGTTCACCTTCCACATATGATATGACTGGTCCTTGCAATGGCAATACCGGTGCACGAGCAATTTTTGAGAATCTGCTCATATAAATTGCTGCTCCTGTGACGTAAAGTAACAAGCCAGTCATTTCATGTAACCAAGGAATCAAGAAATAAGTTGATGTCATAGTTGAAGCCAGCAAAATTAACTGAATGGGAATAATCCCCTTCATGTGTTCTTCAATGCCTGGATATTTTTTCTTTAACATCTCCGGATCTGAAATTGATTTATACCCGAATGCAAATCTTGGAAAACTTAGTGCAAGAACAGAGAATAATCCAACCAAAGCTGGAATCAGATTTTCTTTGCTCACGATCCATCCTCCTAATAATCAATAAAAAACACATAACGGATTGAGCTCACCTGCAGCCGGGTCGTGGTTTGTAAGATCCTAGTTCCTAGGCCGTCCACCTTAACCGGCTGTCAGGTGGAGCGGGGGTTATGCCTTCTTCTCGAAACATC
>JAIORT010000297.1 GCA_021107975.1 Bacteroidales bacterium
ATGTTCCGGTGGAGAGTTGGGCTTTTCATAATTTTTAGCTCCTTTCTAAGTGCATAAGAAAGAGAATTGTACTTTCCTATGCAAATTTGTTGTATAACGATAAATAAACTTAAGTGTACCCCAATCTTAGGACAGTTATTATGCAAATATAAGATTAAAATTTATTATCTTTGCAAATAGAACTATAAACATTAATAACTATTAAAATGGGTGTAATAATATAAGAAACAGAATAATAAAATTTGAATAACAATAGACATAACACAATGATTAATAAATAGATATTATGCAAAAAGTAATTTTTAAAGTTAATAACCGGGATGATCTCTCTTTATTATTATTACTTGCCAAGCGACTTGGTATTAAACAGGATATTGAATCATCATATAATACTGAAACAGAAACTAAAGATAACAAGCTGATTGCTTTTTATTTGAAAATTATTGAAAATGGTGGTGATACTTCTTATATTGATGATCCTGTCGAATGGCAGAAAAAAGTAAGAAAGGACAGAAACCTACCTTTTGAAATATTATGAAACTTATAGACAGTAACATTCTGATATATTCGGCTCGTAAACAATACGAACATTTACGACATTATTTTAATGAATTGGATGTGTATGTCTCTGCTATTTCCAGGTTAGAAGTAATGGGTTATTACAAATTGACATCTAAAGACAAAAACTATTTTAATGCTGTTTTCAACGTAATAAAAATCATCAATATTTCCGATGAGATTATTAATGAAGCAATAGCAATACGACAATTAAAAAGATTATCAGTAGGTGATGCAATTATTGGTGCTACTGCTCTTTATTACGATTATGAATTAGTTACACATAATACAAATGACTTTAAACATATTGAAAATTTGAAATTAATTGACCCAATTAAATGAAAAAGTATATTACAACCTTCATTGTTCTCTTTATTACAGGAAGCTTAATTGCTCATGATTACTCAAACTCCTAAAATATTCATTTTGACGTGCACTTACAGCCATCTTTATTTATCTATGTTGACTATGATAACAAAGCAGACCCATGAGACGGGGCGTTAGAGTTTCCTTTCTAATATATAAAAATGGACGAACAATTGTTATTAAAAAGAATCACAGTTGACCTAAAAATTTTTGGCGGTAAACCGATCATTCGCGGACGTCGTTTAGCTGTCGAGCACATTTTAGGTATGTTGGCTGCAGGTGATACTATTGACAACATTTTAGAAGGCTATCCATGGTTAGAAAATGAGGATATTCAAGCTTGTCTGATATATGCACGTCGTTTAGTAGGGCATGAACGAATTGAAGTATTGCCATCAGTGGAGGTCGTATGAAAATAATGTTGAAATAAAATTCAAAAATCTAAATTCGTAAATCATATATCGTAAATCGTAAATCCCATCACACCGTTATTCCCATCTCCCTCATAAGCACAGTTGCATTCATGTTTTTTGAAACACCTTCTTTGAGTTTATAATCGAAAGACAAACGACTTCCGTTAATATCCACTTCAAAACATTTGTTTTTGATATGGTCGGGAAAGTATTTTTCAAGTGCACCGAGAGCAACATCGTGGGTTGCAACGATACCACTTGTATTTAAAGAAATAAATTGTTTAAGCAGTGCTTCCGAACCGGCATGTTTGTCTTTGGAGTTAGTGCCTTTTAAAATTTCATCAAGAACGACAAATAGTTTTGTTCCGTTTTTTAATTCATCTATAATATATTTTAGGCGCTTCAGTTCGGAATAAAAATATGATTCATTTTTATGCAATGAGTCTTTAGTTCTAATACTGGTATAAATCCGGATCGGACTAAACCTAAAATTCTTAGCACACACAGGTGCACCGCACATTCCCAGAATTAGGTTTACACCGATTGTACGCAAATAAGTGCTCTTTCCAGCCATATTTGCTCCTGTAATAATTAAAAACTCATTATTACTTATTTCCACAGTATTATCAACCCTGGCTTTTTTATCTATTAAAGGATGTCCCATACTTTCAGCCTTAACTGCAAATTGTGCAGTAATAATTTGAGGAAAGGAAGCATATTCATTATTATAATAATAACAGGCAAAGCTGTTTAAAGTATCTATTTCGGCAATCACCTCAAACCATAAAGCTAACTTGATTTTATGTTGTTTCTGCCAATTTTCCAACCTTTTCATTTGTAAAATATCCCATAAAGCAATGCCATTAAATAAAGTCCATGAAACAAAATTCAAGCGATTATCCAAAGCCGTTAAAATGGCTGATAACTTTTTTATACTTTTCCCGGCATTTGTACCATTATCGAGCAATTTCTTTCGTAATTCCCGTAACATGGGGGATTTTAATTCCTTTGATTCAATTTCATTTAACAGCAAAGTAAACATATTGAGCATATCTGTTGTCTTACTAACCTGAGTATGTCTTGCATTTACTTTAGAAGCGAAGGAACCGGAAATACCGAGGGGGATCACTAAATAAACAATGAATAATTGGAAAGTAATATAATTTAGCGAAAAGAGAATTATCATTAATAAAGTCAATAAAGGAATTAAGACGAGTAAAACTGTAAATATGGGATGTTTAAAAACCGGAGGTTCTTTTACCCAATTTAAAATACGTTCTTTGTCATTTTCCTTCTCATTATGGACAATTCCTATTGCCTGAAAATTTTGCCGCCAATCCGGTTTTTCTTTCAACTCGGCAATTGCTTCCTGGTTTTCTCTTATTTCATCGGCATTAAGAAATGGGTTTTTTAATCGTTCAGCTAACTTTTTTTTACCAATTAAGGTAGAACTTCTGTTTAAAAACTGGAAAAGGGAGCCATCTCCGAAAATATCCAAATCTGCAGCATAAGGATGTTCCGGGTCATTAAATTCTTCTCCGCTATCAAACTGACTATAATCACCTTTTAAAGCATTAAGTTCATTTTTGTTGATTTTAATAAATGCTTCTTGGAATTTTTTACGGGTTAATATTCTTGAATGGTATTTTACAATATAAATAAATACACCGGCAGATAATAATATAGTAAAAATAATACCACTGATTGAATCTATACGTGAAAAGAAATAAATTAGACCAACAGCAAGTAAAAAAACTAATAGTCTTAAAAGAGAGATAGTTTTACTTATTCTTATAGATTTTTGTTTTAAAGTATTGTATTTTTCTAATCTTGACCCGTAAATAGATTTTAAATCGTAACTCATAAATATTGCAATGAAAGTTTTGGTAAAAATACTAAATATGCACAAAAAGAAAACGGAGTCCGCAATTGCAGACTCCGCTAAACTCAAAAAAAACGAATTATGAAATATTTAATCAATTTTACAAATGTAACGAATTTTTTTTATTCTAAATTGTATTCTTTATTTTTTTTAAATGAATAATTACAAATTTTTTAATCCCATGATGAATAAGGCTTTTTAACAAGACTGGAATTAAAATATTTCGGGTTGCCTGTAACTTCTTTTCCAATCCAATCGGGTAATGTAAATTTCTGGTCTTCATGTTGTAATTCAATTTCAGCAACTACCAAACCCTTATTCTCACCTAAAAATTCATCCACCTCCCAGAATAAATCACCCCATGGTATTTTGTACCTGTATTTTTTTATTATGGGTTTTTCGCATAAAGACTCCAGCATAATTATAGCATCATCAACAGGTATATCATATTCAAATTCAGTTCGTATAGCTCCTTTAGTAATACTTTTAACGGTTAAAAAACCTTTATCTCCAACAATCCGTACCCTTACAACCCGCTCTTTTTTTGTGTTCAGAAAACCCTGACGGTAAAATAAACCCTGTGCTGATTTTTTGAAATCTTCATTTTTTACAAGAAATTTTCGTTCTATCTCTATTGCCATGGTTTTTAGTTTAGAATAGCTGGATTTTTCATAGCTTTAAATTTTTGTAATTATTAAAAAATTGCAAAGTTTATGCGTTTCAGTATAATATCCTTACTCTACAATATGTGAGCCTTTACCTGCATTTGGTTTCCATGTACCACTCTTGTCAACATCTTCAACCTGACCATTCATATTAAAATCTCCTGAATAATAACCTGTATTTCCTCTTTGTTGATTCCAGATATCGTTT
>JAIORT010000587.1 GCA_021107975.1 Bacteroidales bacterium
CCAAATTTTTATATTGATTGTTTGAAAAATACAGACCCGAAATTTGTAGATTATTTAGTCAATGATTACCAATTGGATACACTCTCTCCCGCTATTGATATAGGAAGTATGGAAGTTATTGATTCATCTGTATTAGATATTACGATTGATATGAATGGCAATTCCCGAATCTCGGAAAACAAACCTGATTTGGGGGCTTATGAGTTTATACCGGAATAGATGATTGGATTGACTATTCCATATCCAGAATCCCGAACCTTCAGGACAGGATTGACTATTAATTTAAAATGAAGCAACATAATTAGATTAATGACTGCTAAAAAAAATATACTTATAATTGGAGGTGGAATAAGTGGAATTACTACGGCAGTTGAAGCAGCCGAGGTTGGGGCTAATGTTCATCTAATTGAAAAACTTCCATATTTGGGCGGGCAAGTAGTTAAGATGAACCGGTATTTCCCGAAACTTTGCCCTCCCTATTGCGGTTTGGAAATCAATTTCAGAAGAATAAAACAAAATTCCAGGATACAGGTTCATACTTCTACTGTCGTTAATAAAATAACCGGCACAAAAGGTAATTTTATAGTAACGTTAAGGTCAGAACCTGAATTTGTTAATAATAATTGTACACTCTGTGGAGAATGCGAAAAAGTATGCGAAACCGAACGGCTAAATGAATTTAATTTCAATATGGATAAAACCAAAGCAATTTATTTTCCGCATGAGATGGTTTTCCCTTATAAATATGTAATTGACGGGAGTGTATGTGCCGGAAAAGATTGTAATAAGTGTACTGAGGTTTGTAAATATAACGCAATTGATCTAAAAAGAAAATCTTTTGCATTTGAACTAAAAGTTGATTCCATTGTAATTGCCACAGGTTGGGAACCATACAATGCTTTAAAAATTGATAACCTGTTATTTGGTAAAAATCCTGATATTATTACAAATGTAATGATGGAACGGCTTGCAGCGCCAAACGGACCAACGAAAGGTAAAATTTTAAAGCCTTCAAATGGGAAGCCACCCAAATCTGTTGTATTTGTTCATTGTGCCGGTTCCCGCGATGAAAATCATTTGTCTTATTGTTCAGGCGTTTGTTGTTCTGCTTCACTTAAGCAAGCTTTGTATATAACAGAACAATATCCCGAATCGAAAATTAAGAATTTCTATATTGACATGAGAGTATCCGGCAGGAATGAAGATTTTTTGTCGAAGGTTAAAGCCGAAAAAAATATTGAACTGATAATGGGAAAGGTCGCAAGGATAAAAGAAAATTCTGATAACGGTTCTCTTATTGTGGAAGCCGAAGATGTTTTGTCAGGAAAAATAAGAATTGAAGAGACGGAAATGGTTGTCCTGGCAACCGGTATTGTTCCATCCCGACTTGAACTAAAAAATATAAAATATGATGATTCGGGATTTATAATTAATGAAATGCTTGAAGATGGAATTTATGCAATAGCATGTTCAAAAAAACCACTCGATGTTTCCGCATCATTAAAGGATGCAACAGGAATGGCGCTGAAGGCAATACAAAGTTAAGCTATAAAAAAATCAATTAAGTGGAAAAAAAGTTAGGCTTATATATTTGTTCCGGCTGTAATATCGGTGAAAATATAAACATTGATGCCCTGACCAATGTTGCTGCAACAGAATGTAATATAAGTTATTGTAAAACCAACCCGCATTTATGTAATTCCAAAAGTATTGATCTTATAAAAAGTGAAATTACTGAAAATAATTTCGACGGAATTATTATAGCCGCTTGTTCACCGCGGGTTAAAACTGCTGAATTTAGTTTTGATCCTGAAATAATAATCGAAAGGATAAATCTTCGCGAACAGGTAGCCTGGTGTCATGAACCCGGAGATGAAGACACTGATATGCTGGCAGAAGATATGCTAAGAATGGGGGTTGCTAAAATCAAAACTATTCTTAATCCGGTACCGTATATTGCTGAAGATATAAGTTCGGATATCCTAATTGTAGGAGGTGGAATTACGGGGATTACATCTGCTGTTGAGGCAGCTAAAGCCGGATATAAAACTATCATCATTGAAAAGGAAAAAGAACTGGGCGGCTGGGCAAAAAAATTGTACAAACAAATCCCACAAAACTCTCCATATAAAAATCTTGAAGAACCTGTAATAAACAGCAAAATTGCTGAACTTGAAAAATGCGCGGATATTGAAGTACTGACATCTGCTGAAATTAAAGAAGTTTCCGGTGAGCCGGGTAAATTTGATATAAAGGTTTTACAAAACGGGCAGGAGAAAAGTCTTACAGTTGGTTCTATAGTTATGGCAACCGGATGGAAACCTTATGATGCCAACAAATTAACTGAGTTTGGTTATAGTAAATATGCAAATGTGATAACCAATGTGGAGATGGAAAAGATGGCAAAAGAGCAAAATTTCAAACGTCCGTCAGATGGAAAGCCAATACAGAGAGCTTTATTCATACAATGTGCCGGATCGAGGGAAAAAGATCATCTGCCTTATTGTTCTAATTTCTGCTGTGCAACAAGTTTAAAACAGGCAAAATATATTCGTGATTATAACAAGGATGCTTCGGTATTTATGATATATAAAGATATTCGCACACCCGGTCATTATGAGCATTTTTATAAAGAAATACAAAGTGATGATCAGCTTTTCCTGACTAAGGGTGAAGTAGCAGGAATTACAGAGAATAAGGGAGATGTTATTGTTGATATTATCAATACGCAAATTGGAGAAAATATAAAAATAAAAACAGATATAGTTGTTTTGGCAACCGGTATGACCCCGGCAAATACCGAAGAGCTTAATCTTTCTTACAGGCTTGGAAAAGGATTGCCTGTTTTAAAGTATGATTTTCCTGATTCCCATTTTATATGTTTTCCGTATGAAACCAGGAGAACAGGTATTTATGCAGCAGGTTCACTCAGGGCTCCTATGGATATTGCATCATGTACTGAAGATTCAATGGGTGCAACATTAAAAGCCATCCAATGTATTGAATGCACCAAACGTGGAGAATCCGTACATCCCAGGTCAGGTGATAAGTCATTTCCGGAGCTTTACCTGGACAGGTGTACTGATTGCAAGCGTTGTACTGAAGAATGTCCGTTTGGTGCTTATGATGAAACAGAAAAAGGCACACCATTGCCCAATCCGAACAGGTGCCGTCGTTGCGGAATTTGCCTTGGTGCCTGCCCTGAAAGAATAATTAGCTTTAGCGATTTTTCTATTAACAGTATTTCTTCGATGATAAAGGCAGTTCATGTACCGGATGAATTTGAGGAAAAACCGCGTATCCTTGCTTTTGTTTGTGAAAATGACGCTTACCCTGCCTTTGATATGGCTGGATTTAAAAGGTTAAAATACAGTGCCTTTGTCAGGGTCATCCCGGTAAGGTGTATCGGTTCGGTAAATAAAGTCTGGATTTCCGATGCGCTTTCTCAGGGATTTGACGGCATTATGTTGATAGGATGTAAGCCGGGCGACGATTACCAGTGTCATTTTATTCAAGGTAGTGAACTTACTGAAACACGCGGTGAAAATATTCAGGAGACACTTGATAAAATGATGCTTGAACCTGAACGAATCAAAATAGAATTTGTTGAAATTAACGAATTTGACAGAATACCGGAGTTGATCAATAATTATGTTGAATTAATTGAAGAAATAGGACCTAATCCTTTTAAGGATATGTAAAAAAAAGTCAGAGTTCAAAATAATAAATAAAACTTGAGATGTGAAATTTGTCGAGCCTGACATAAGTTTTATAAAAGAGTTAAAAAAAGATAGCGGTGCTGATTTAAAGCAGTGTATGCAATGTGGTACATGTTCGGTTGTGTGCGATCTGTCACCTGAAGATAATCCTTTTCCAAGAAAAGAAATGATCTGGGCAAGTTGGGGGTTAAAGGATAAACTTATGGGCGATCCTGATATATGGCTTTGTCACCAGTGTGGTGATTGTACAACATACTGCCCGAGAGGGATTAAACCCGGCGACATTATTTCTTCTATAAGAAATTTGAGTTATTATAATTACGCAAAACCAAAAGCTTTTGTAAGGATTTTAAAAAA
>JAIORT010000034.1 GCA_021107975.1 Bacteroidales bacterium
TATTATTGGCGTGTCAGAGGGCAAAATTCAGCAGGTGATTCTCCCTGGTCAACAGTTTGGAGTTTTACCACATCATCTCAAATGCCAAATGCCCCAAACCTGATAAGTCCGCCCAATGGAAGCACCGGATTATCTTACACATCAGTTGATTTAGAATGGTCATCAATACCAGACGCTACAAATTATCAATATCAATACAGTGAGGATAGTACTTTTATTACGGGCGTTTATAGCGAAACAACAACATCTTTAACAGACACAATAACCAACCTAAATCAAGATGCTACCTATTATTGGCGTGTCAGAGGGCAAAATTCAGCAGGTGATTCTCCCTGGTCAGTAATCTGGAATTTCACAACTGATAATAGTATTGGAGTTTCAAATGTATCAAATATAAGTTCTGTTAAAATCTTTCCTAATCCAACATCAAAGCTATTAACTATTACAGGAGATAATATTATTAGGGTTGAAGTAATAAATTTCAATGGTCAAATTATTAATAAAAAAAACGTAGAAAATGATAAGAGTATCTTTGATTTAAGTACTATGCCAGGTGGAGTTTACCTGATTAAAGTAGTTACTGATAAGAATACGATTTACAAAAAAGTAATTAGACAATAAATTTAAGGAGTAGGGTGAAAAAATTATCAATTATATATATTTTATCGGCAATAAGTTTAAATATATTTGCGATAGAACCACCAAATCATACTTCTCCTGCAAATGGCTCTACGGATATTAATCCGAAAATTTCTTTAATGATTGATCATGTAACCGGGGCTGAGTATTATGATTTTCAAGTTGATACTTCTGCAAGTTTTGATTCTCCCGATTTAACTGAATTTACAATTGATGCCGTTTATTGGGGAAAATCAGTTGAAGATTTACGTTTTAGCGAAAAATATTACTGGCATGTAAGAACAAGGAATACGACTGATACATCTATCTGGTCAAATGCCTGGCATTTTACTGTTACCAATAATATCACCTTAAATTCCCCGGCGAACGGTGCAACCAACCAAAATCCGCAAACGGCAATTTTTATTAATCAAAAAACCGGTATAGATTTTTATGATTACCAGATAGACACTACTGCAAATTTCAACTCTCCGTTACTTGAAGAATATTCACACTCCGATGAATTTAGTGGTAAAACTTTATACGACCTTCGTTTCGGACAAAAATATTACTGGCGTGCCAGGGGGCGACATGCCGTTGATACTACCGATTGGACAGAAACCTGGGATTTTACCGTTACCAATAACATTACCCTAAATTCCCCGGCAAACGGCACTGTTAATGCAAATCCGCAAACCGCAATTTTTATTAATCAAAAAACCGGTATAGATTTTTATGATTACCAGATAGACACTACTGCAAATTTCAACTCTCCGTTACTTGAAGAATATTCACACTCCGATGAATTTAGTGGTAAAACTTTATACGACCTTCGTTTCGGACAAAAATATTACTGGCGTGCCAGGGGGCGACATGCCGTTGATACTACCGATTGGACAAATGCCTGGAATTTTACAGTCAAAGAAACACTTACATTATCGTCTCCTAATAACGGAGATGATGTATGGACAGGAATGTTTATTAATTGGAATTCTATGATTAGTGTAAATTTATATCAATATCAGGTTGATACGATAAATACCTTTGATTCAGATGTTTTAATTGAAGGGCAAAAAGATTATATTAATTCATCAAGTTATAATTCCGATACCGAACAATATTTTTCAGATACTTTGTTTTTTGGTCAGGTTTATTACTGGCGGGTCAGTGCAATCCATGATAATGATACTTGCGAATGGGCTGAAAGAACCTTTAATACAAGAGATTATGTAACTTTGTATTCTCCTGCCGATGAATCATTAAATATTAGTACCAGTGGGATTTATTTAGATTGGAATTCTCATAGGGGTGTTTCATTTTATGATTTAGAAATTGACACAACAAATCAATTTAATTCGCCCGGCTTACAACAGTTTTCAAAAGAATATATAAGTTGGTCGAACAATAATTCCGACACTTATCAACATACAGGGGTTTTGGAAGAAAATACAATTTATTTTTGGCGGGTAAGGGCAAGGAATAATGTTGATACTTCAGCATGGGTTTTAAGATGGTTCAGTACCGGGGAAACACCGCTTGAATTGCCTGAAATCCCAATTTTGACAAGTCCTGAAAATGGTGCAGGATATCAACCGACAAATATTGTTTTTAACTGGGAAGATGCTGCAAATGCAAGCGGATATGTCATTGAATATGCTGACAATCCTGCGTTTAACCCTTCAATTCAAAACACAAGCCCTGTTTCTGAATACCCTGTTTCGGGATTATCATCAGGTCAAACATATTATTGGCGGGTTTATTCTTCTGACGGAACAAATATTTCGGAATGGAGCGAAGTATGGAGTTTTGCCACATCATTTCAAATCAATCTTAAAGTTTTCCTGGAAGGACCGTTTAATGTGTCTGATATGAATGTTGATTTGAACAATGGCGGGTTATTGCCTTTGTCCCAACCCTATAATACCTCACCCTGGAACTACACAGGAAATGAAAGTGTTGCATTCCAAATAACCAGGTTGTTGACTGGCTGCTTGTTGATTTCAGGGATGCAGTAGATCCAGCCTCGGCAAATGCCTCAACTACAATCGGCAGGCAGGCTGCATTTCTGTTGGACAATGGTTCTGTGGTTGGTTTGGATGGTGTTACTCCTCTCCGGTTAATCTACCCTGTAACAGAACATTTATTCGTGGTAATTACCCACCGGAACCATCTGGATATTATGTCAGCCAATCCATTGGTTATTTCAGGCGGAACCTATTCTTATGATTTTACAACAGGTGAAATAAAAGTTTACGGAGGTTTGCAAGGCTATAAAGAAATAGCTCAGGGAACCTGGGGAATGGCTGCCGGAGACGGCGATACAAACAACCTTATAAACATTGATGACAAAAATAACTCCTGGATAATCCAGACCGGATTAAATGGTTATTTGACATCTGACTTTAACCTGGATTGTAACGTTGAGAATAAAGACAAAAATGATTATCTGTTGCCGAATACAGGAAAAGAAAGCCAGGTACCGTAAACCAGCACCTGTCAATATCAATAAAGCCAAAATAATACAAGAATTGCCGGGACATTCAACCCGTTAGTATATTCAATTTGAACCAAACACTCGCAATCTTATATCTCACGGGGTAAAAGCAGCAGGATTAGAGAAATCTAAACATTCGTAAGTATTAAGAAATATATGAAATTCATTAGATGGATTTGAAATATAAGTGGAAATAATTGTACTAAAAAGTAAAATATTTTTGTACCTTTGATTTTTAAAAGACAATAACATGGAACTAAGAGTAAATATAGATTATAAACAGATACTTGGATTGATTTATCAACTACCTAAAAGGGATATTGAAAAATTGACAATTACACTACAATCTGAAATTTTATCAAAAAAACCAACAAGGTCAATACAAGAACTGATTCTTAATGCACCAACCTGGTCTGATTCTGATTACCATGATTACCAAAAAGCAAGAAGTTACATTAATAAATCAAGGATTGCATGATTTTGTTAGACTCTTCAATATTGATTGAATTATTCCGCAAGAAGGACAAGAAAAAAACTTTGTTTTATAATCTTTCACAATCGGACAAAAATTTATCCATTTCAACCATAACCTATTATGAAATAGGTATAGGAAATAGAAAATCACATTTTGATTTTTGGGATTCATTATGTGAAAATTTAACTGTGATTCCATTTGATAAAACTTGTTCAGACACAGCAATTGCTATTTATCTGGATTTATTGAAAATAAACAAAATGGTTGATTTGGCTGACATCCTGATTGGAGCAACGGCATTAACACATAATATTCCAATTGCAACTTTGAATGTCAAACACTTTGAAAGAATAAAAGATCTGGAAATATTGAAATAATACTTTAATCGTGGACACTTAAAGCAGAGGGAGATAATAATTTCCTTATTTGGTAATTTTATTTTTAAATCTCACTACTGTTATAAACTGAATTGCAAAAATTGCCC
>JAIORT010000400.1 GCA_021107975.1 Bacteroidales bacterium
GACAGCAACTCGAACAAAAAACACCTATTTACGCAGTAAGTATGACAGTCTTGTAGGAAGAAGAGGAAAACAAATTAATTATTACTTAAATCAATTAAAGGAACAAGGATTTGAAATTTTAACTCTCTTAGTGTTTGCAACATTTTAAACGACTAAATATGAACTAAATACTAAATTAAAAACAGATGAAACACCGCTTATTAATTTTAAGTAGTATCCTTTTTATCAGCCTTTACACCTATTCCCAACAGGTAGAAATTGAATTAAGAAGAATTAACGGCCAAGGAAATGGTGGAATATCATTAGAGCTTAAATCTGGCATGTATGACAGTATAATTAATTCATCTCTATCTTTTTACCCACACCTGGTTTATCAACCTGAAAACGGCCCGGTGGATATACAAATAAATAATCACCAGGTTTGCCCAAAAGGATTATTTTCCATATCATTTACCGGAATTAGTGATACCTCAAAATGGAAGTTATATTCGTTTGCTCTTGATACAACCATAACAAGTGATTCAACCATTTATTCCGACTATATACAAGATATTTCTCAGTGGGGTATCCAAATTCGAACCAAACCCGTTAAAAATCCTGGAGAGGAAACAAATAGCTTTTACAATGGATATCTGAATTCGAAAATGATTTGGGAGGATAGTAGTAGGATGTGGCTTGATTTTGTTGCGGATAATGACTCTTATACGAGCTTAAACTGGATAAGATCTGGCCATTTATTAGATCATTCCATCCCTGAATACAATGATTGGAATATGCCTTCCTTTTCCTACGATTATTACGAAGGATTTGAAAATGTTTTAAATGGATGTTGGTCACCATACCTTTTGGTTGCGGCTAGGTCCCAAAAAATGGAAAGTCCTGCATATTCGATTGAATCAAAACTGTTGAACGACTTTCAAAAATTATCAAGTATCGACTTAATCATTACTGATGATTCTACAAGGTGGTCACGGTGCTGTGTTATTGAAATGTGTAGTAACTCAGATCTTGCACAAGGAAATGCTAAACCTTTTTCATGTCGAAACCATCCTTCTGTTAATATAAATGGAGATACAAATATTTCCGGTTCCAATCTGCTTTTTAATTCAAATTACATCAATCCTCAAGGAATGGGATGGTTTCCAGGATATGCTATTAATGTAGAAACAGGAGAAAGATTGAATATTATGTTTGGTGAAAATTCATGGTTATCCGGTGAAAATGGAAAAGATATGATATGGAATCCAACAAATAACATTTTAGATTATCCTTCTTTTTTCCCCATATTTGGTGGCCAACATTTTATATATATTATGGGAGCTGTTTCTATTGATTCATTTAATTTTCCAAGATATGACGGATGTCAGTACATACACAATATATTGTCCGAGGATCAAAATAATTTTTTCAAAAACTACATTTATGCCTCAACTTATTGGGTGGGAATTCCATTAAAATCAGAATATCATGAATGGCTATGCAATGATGTAAGAATAAAAATCAGGGTATCAAAAAGATATGACTTTTTTGAGAATAATGAACTTCCTCAATATACATTTAATAATAATATCAACTCCTATGCAGACATTACTAATATTATTACTTTTTATCCAAATCCGGTTTCCGGTAAATTGCAATTTATATTAGATGATACAATTGTTGGGAAAGAAGTAAAAATCGTAGTTTACGACATTAGGGGACAGCAAGTTATTAAAATTGTATTTCCATATGTTAATAAAAGGAATGAAATAGATGTTTCATCAATAAAAGACGGAATATATCTAATAGAAATAAATGCAGACAGCCAAAATTTTAGTCAGAAAATAATAGTAAATAATTAAATAAAAAAAATATTTTTATTCACTATATAATATCCTTTTTTTTAATTTAGGGGGCAATTTTATTAATGTAATATTAATCAAAAATATTGATATGAATTTTGAACTAACAGAAGAACAAAACATGATTCGCGAAACAGTTCGCGATTTTGCTGAAAGGGAAATTAAACCTATCGCAAAAGAATTGGATGAAAAAGCAGAGTTTTCGTATGACCTTACAAAGAAAATGGGAGAGCTGGGATTATTTGGTATGTACCTGCCTGAAAAATATGGCGGTCAGGATTTAGATACGCTGTCATATATCATTGCGGTTGAAGAACTGGCAAGGGTTGACGGCTCACAGGCAGCCACATTAGCAGCGCATAATTCTCTGGGTATCGGACCCCTTTACTATTACGGTACCGAAGAACAAAAGATGAAATATTTACCACAGCTTTGTACAGGAGAAGCATTATGGGGATTCGGGCTGACCGAGCCAAATGCCGGCTCTGATTCAAGGGGAACAAAAACCACTGCTGTCCTCGAAAATAGCGAATGGTTGATCAATGGCTCAAAAATATTTATTACTAACGGTTCTGCCGATATTTCAGTAGGATCAACGGTACAGACTGTAACTAAGGTGTTTGAAAATGGCAAAAAAGAATTTACAACTATTATTGTTGATAAAGGAACACCTGGTTTTAAACGAGTTAGCATGCACGGTAAAATGATGTGGAGAGCATCGGATACCGCAGAACTTTATTTTGACGATTGCTGTGTTCCGGAAGAGCACCTTCTTGGTAAAGTAGGCGAAGGTTCACACATTATGCTTAGCACTTTAGACAATGGCAGATTATCAATTGCCGCAATGGGACTGGGTTGTGCACAGGGAGCTTTTGAACTGGCATTGCAATATTCGCAGGAAAGAAAACAGTTTGGAAAACCTATTTGTAAATTCCAGGTAAATGCGTTTAAGCTGGCAGATATGGCAACAAAAATAGAACTTGCACGCAACCTCCTTTATAAAGCCTGCTGGCTGAAAGATAATGATAAGCCTTTTGCCAAGGAAGCTGCCATGTCAAAGCTGTATTGTTCGGAAATAGCGAGAGAGGTTGCAGATGAAGCAGTTCAGTTACATGGCGGATATGGGTTAATGAAGGATTATGATATTGAGCGTTTTTACCGCGATCAGCGTTTATTACAGATAGGCGAAGGCACTTCGGAAATACAACGGCTTGTTATCTCCAGATATATCGGTTGCTAAATGAATAATATAAAGATCATCGAATCGCCAAGGGATGGCATGCAGGGTCTGACAAGGTTCATCCCTACTAAAGATAAGGCGAAATATATAAACGCCTTGCTAAAGGTGGGATTTGATACTATAGACTTCGGCAGCTTTGTTTCACCGAAAGCCATTCCTCAATTAAGAGATACTGCTGAAGTTCTGAAATTACTTGACCTTTCAAATACAAAGTCCAAACTTCTGGCTATTGTTAGTAATAAACGAGGTGGAGAAGACGCTGCACGCTTTGATGAAATTACATATTTAGGTTTTCCGTTTTCTATTTCACCCACATTTTTAAAAAGAAATATTAAATCCACAATAGAAAAATCAGTTGAAACCGTAGATCAACTACTGAGCATTTGTGATAAAGCTAACAAAGAACTTGTGGTATATATTTCTATGGCTTTTGGGAATCCATACGGGGATATGTGGAATTGTGATATTGTGGCAAACTGGGTAGATGTTCTTTACAATAGGGGCGTCCGTATCATTCCTTTATCCGATACAATTGGAATTTCAACAAAGAAAGATATAAATTGTCTGTATTCTGCTCTGGTACCTGAATTCCCTGATATTGAGTTCGGATTTCATTTACACACTACCATGAGACATTGGTATAAAAAAATAAACGCTGCATTTATTAACGGATGCAAAAGATTCGATACGGTAATAAACGGATTAGGAGGTTGCCCGATGGCTGAAAACAAGCTGGTAGGCAATCTCAGGACAAGTAATCTGCTTGAATATTTTGAGATTAATTTTGTGCCGATTGAAATTGATGAAAAAGCGTTTGAAAAATCTTATAGGTTGGCATTGGAGATTTTTCCGTAATTAAATTTGATGAGAGATATCTGTTTGAGTTTTATGATTAAGATAGGTCATCCCTACGGGGATTATAAGTTTGTTTTATCCGGCGTCCGGCACTACCGTACCGGGTTACAAACAGGTATTCCCTAC
>JAIORT010000052.1 GCA_021107975.1 Bacteroidales bacterium
TCAATAGGTTCACCAGATTCAACCAAAACAATATTTAATGATACTATTGTCCATTTTGAAGAAAACTTCAACGATGGTGATTTTACCAACAATCCTGTTTGGGAATCCAGAATACACCAGGCATGTGCTCCTGAGCCACCACAAATAATAGTGACAGGCGGATTATTAAAAGCACATCAAACAGATGGAGGTATATGTGGAACATCAGCAACTATTAATACAAAACTGAATATTGTTGTATCAGATAGTACCAAAATACAGTTTGATATAAAACCAAGCTATTCCAATGTTGATGAAGGTGCCGGTTATTTCGACTGGGAATTCCCTATGCAAGTTAGCATGTCACTTAGAAATGCGCACAATGAATGGATGAACCTGATATTTGGTTATAATTACAGGGGAGGTAACAGTAGGTTTAAAAAAAATATTATTTCTATTGCTTTTTCAGATTGCCAACAGGATGTATGGCTTCGAAATGAAACATTCACTATCAGGGATTATTTTCCTGATGCCATGTTTATTCAAAGCATAACAGTCGGTGGCAACGGTTGGGATTATGAAGGATATATTGACAATATTGTCATTTTTGATTGTTTCGCAGATACCCTTTTAAATAAAACAGAAACAATTGAAAAATATGACAAAACCACAGAAAAATATAATGCGCTCTCTAAAGATAAAAAAGCCATTTTCCTGTATAACGAAAATTTAAAAATAGCAAGGAAAAATAATGATCACAGTAATATTTGCAATCATTTGTACACATTGGGAGATTTATATTATGAGTCCGGGATTTATGATACAGCCCTTATTTACTTTCAACAATCCTACGAAAAAGGTAAAGAAATAAACTCTAAAAGAATAATCACAAAATCATTGAACAGCATTACTGAAATATATTTCCGATGGAATCAATTTGATAAAGCCCTGGAATATCAAAATTTCTTGTTGGATTATTATAAAGAACAAAATGATAAAACAGGAATTATTACTACACAAAATAAAATAGCAAACATTTATAGTTCGCTTGGTAATTTGCAAAAAGCCAATGAGTTTTACATCGAATCCCTGAAATTGTGTGAGGAAAATAATAATACAAACCTAATGGCAAAAACACTTGAGAATATAGGAACTAATTTTCAGGAAGCCGGGCAATATGAAAAAGCATTGGGGTATTTCCAAAAATCACTAATAGCCAACGAAAAATCAGGAAATATGAATAGCGTGGCTTTATTATTTTTCAAAATTGCTAATGTATATGCTAAAGTAAAAAAATATGAACCCGCAATTGAAAACTTAAATAAAAGCCTCCATATTTCCCGGAACAAAAACCTGAAAAGCCTGGAAAGTAATATTTATTTAAGCTATAGCGAAATTTATAATACCAAAGGCAATAATAAAACCGCCCTGGGATATTATAAACTGTATAATGAAACTAAGGATTTTTTGAAAGATAAGGAAAGCAATAAAGAAATTGCTGAATTATATGTTAAATATGAAACAGAAAAAAAAGAAAAAGAAATTGAAATACTAAAAAGAGATAATGAAATTAACCAATTGGAAATTTCGCAACAAAGAAAGATTGTACAATTTTTTATTATTATTTCCGGATTGGTATTAATTCTCGTGTTTCTTATTTATAGTCGCTATCGCATTAATAAAAAAACAAACAGGATACTTTCGAGCCAAAAAGACAAATTGGCGAAAGCATTGAAAGAACGGGAAATTGTACAGGCCGAATTAGAAAAATTAAATAAGAACCTGGAAAAAAGAGTAAAAGAAGAAATACAGAAATTCACAGACCAGGAAAAAATAGTGGTTGAACAATCAAGGTTGGCAGATATTGGTCTTTTGGCTGCAGGGATTGCCCATGAGCTTAACAATCCCTTACAGAGCATGTACCTTTCGCTGCAAAATATGAATGAAAGCTTAAAAGAAAAAAATGCTGATAAAAAATATTTTGAAACTAAGATAAAATATATTTCAGAGGATATTTACAGGATGAAAAATATTATATCCCATGTGCGGCTGTTTTCAAGGGATTACGGGTCTGACATCATGGAAAAATTTACTATTAACGAAAGTATCAAAAATGCTATATCCATGTTTAAGGTACAATATGCCAATCATAAAATTAAGCTGACAATTGAATTGGGTGAAAATATAAATTACATATTTGGCAATAAATATAAATATGAGCGAATTGTTTTAAACTTACTTTTTAATGCAAAAGATGCTTTGGAAGAAAAAGAAAACAAAATGAATGAAAGATTTCAAAAAACGATTCAGTTAAGAAGTTTTCAGAAAAATGATTTTGCAATAATGGAATTCAAAGATAACGGGATTGGAATATCGCAAGAAAATCGCAAGAAAATTTTTAATGCATTTTATACAACAAAAGAGCCGGGAAAAGGAACAGGACTTGGACTATCTATTTCTAAAGAGATAATAAACGATATGGGAGGGGAAATTGAATTTGAAAGTAAACTTTTAGAAGGAACGACTATGATTGTAAAAGTTCCTGTTGTTAGTGGTTAAAAATGACAGAATGGATAGAATGATAGAATGCTTAAATAAATATCATTTATACATTTACACATTTAATCATTTACGCATTTATACTAAAATGAACTGAAATATTATACATCAAATAACTCAGATATGGAATCAAATATTCAACCTTTAAAGATCCTCATACTCGATGACGACAAGCGTGTATCCATGGAATTATCTGAATATCTTACACGAAAAAAGTTTATTGTTTATAGTACAAACTTATCTTCCCAGGCTTTTGACCTGCTCAAAAAACAACAAGTTGATATTTTGATATTGGATATTAAGTTAGACGAAAAAGATAAAATGGATGGAATGGATGTTCTGAAAGAGGTTAAAAAAACATATCCCACGGTTGAGATTATTATGGTAACAGGATTTGGAGATATGGAAATGGTAATACAGGCAATGAGACTCGGAGCTTTTGATTTTTTAAGTAAACCATTTCAAAATACTGAAATTCAAATAGCCATTGAACGCACGCAAAAATTTATCCACCTGCAAAACCATTTGCAACTCGTTCAAAATAAAAACTCTTTGATTACAAAGGAGCTTGAAAACCTGGTTGAAAAGGATTTCATAGGTAAAAGCGACAAGATTAAGGCGATATTGGATATGGCTATAAAAGTAGCAAAGGATAATAATGCAAATGTTTTGATTACAGGTGAAAGCGGTACCGGGAAAGAAATTATCGCCCGGATCATACATTATGCAAGCAAGCGGAAAGATAATCCTTTTTGTCCGGTAAATAGTTCGGCTATACCTGACTCACTATTGGAAAGTGAATTTTTTGGACATCGAAAAGGTGCTTTTACCGGAGCTACCGAAAACAAAAAAGGATTTTTTGAACTCGCTGATGGTGGAACTTTATTTTTGGATGAAATATCAGAAATGCCTTTTCAACTGCAGGCAAAATTACTTAGGGCAATTGAAGAAAAAAAGATAAAGCAGGTGGGGGCAAATAAGGAAATTGATGTTGATATCAGGATTATATCAACAACCAATAAAAACATTGAATCGCTTATTAAAGAAAAGAAGTTCAGGATGGATTTATTTCATCGCATCAATACGGTAAATATAAATATTCCTCCCTTGCGTAAGCGCATTGAAGATATAGAATGTTTACTACTTCATTTTATTAAACACTTTTCACAAAATAAAAATGTCCCTGTTCCTGAAATAGATCCTAATTTGATAAAAAAGTTGAAACTGTATTCATTCCCGGGCAATGTAAGGGAATTAAAAAACCTTGTGGAAAGAGCCTTGATATTATCAAACAAAAACATCCTGGAACTTTCGGACTTCCCGATTACTTACAATGTTGAAAGAAGTGATACCCCGCTGATTGAGAATCTGAACATTGAAGAAAATGAAAAACAGCTTATTGTCGAGGCATTAAACCGGACTCAGTTCAACCAGAAAAAAGCCGCCGAATACCTTGGTATTGGTCGTGGCAGCCTAATCTCAAAAATGAAGAAGCATAATCTGATAATTCAGAAGGAAGT
>JAIORT010000473.1 GCA_021107975.1 Bacteroidales bacterium
GAATAAACCCATTTGAATAAAATACCCTTGTGGTTATTTTGATTTTTATATTAAATTGGATTATACCTGTCTGCCCTGACTGCCGTCAGGCAGGCGACAAGGCAGGAATCCCGGTGTCTAACGTCCTTGAAGTTACAAACTTCAAGGTGCAGGGGATTTTACAGTATAGTGAATAAAACCCAACTATTGCTTTATGATCTTTTCGATGAATACCTTGTTATTTATTGTAGCCTTACAAAAATATATTCCGTTTTCCACTTCAACTCCCCGGCCATCCGTTCCATTCCATGATGTTAAATGATTTCCAGCCTGGATCAGTCCGGAAGATATCAAAACCTTTATTGTTCGTTCTGATATATCACATATCTCCAGTTTTAACCGTGATTCCTGCAACAGGGAAACCTGAATTTGGATAGTGTTGTCAAACGGATTTGGGTATATTTGAAAGATTTTTTTACTTTCGGTGTTATACCGGTTAATTTTTGTGATTAATTCATCATTCAGGAGAATCGGGATATTATATTGTTTGTAATCTGTTTCAATATTAAGAGTGTCTGAAAGAAAACCATTTATTGATTCGCCAACAGGTAACTCAATAAATAATTGCAATGTAATTGAATCTCCCTTTACCAACTGAAAAGGAAAGTTTATATTAAACGGATCAATATACCACAATGCACCACCAATATACCCTTCCTGCTCTATATTCTGGATTTCAATATCAAATTGTGATTCATTTTGAAGAACCAGTGTTTTTCCGGTAAGGCAATCCTCAATGGTCATATAAACCAGAGAATCCTCCGAAAATGTCATATTTTTATGCAATTGAAAAGAAGCGATCCGGGTTTGCCAAACCAATGGACCGAATACAGGCAGGTATTCCTGGGTGTACCAGAAAGTAAGGTCATCAACCGGATCAACTGACATTGTGCTGTAATCTCCCCATCGGACATTATAGCTCTGATTTCCTGATCCGGCCATAATTTCAGTTTCATTTAATGTCATAATTCCGGGTGCATCATACTGCCGTCTGCCGGTAATTCTAATCGATGGAAATGTCATATCTCCCGATACTGAATATCCCAGGCCGATATTACCATCTGCATCCATGGCAATACTTCCCATCCAACGAGAATCCTCATCAGGGGCTAATGAACTTTGCTGATAGATATACCATCCGGCACCTTCGTTTCTTAATTCATACCATCTTACACCTGCATGTTCATTTCCGTTGACTTCCACTGTATGATTGCAGACAAGTGTTTGGTATTCGCCGAAATTCCTGTATTGCAAGCGGTACATCATAAACTGGCTTAATGAATGCAAACGTGTAGAAGTGCCGGGTTGATGAATATATGCCATATTATCATAATTTGAATCAAATGGTTCGGTTTCGAGTATTGTTACTTCTGAAAAATGACAATTTGAAGTATCACTCCAATCAACAACACACTCCCAAATCCAAAGCCTGTCTTGCTCATAACCCCAAATATCATCTTTTACGCAAATGTGATAATTGGGAGTTCCTTCAGGTGGAGGATATCCGTCCAGGTCAGAAGGTTGAAAGCTGGCAATATCAGTAGTAAAACTATTATTGGGCGAATCAAAATAAAAATAAATGACTGTCGGATCTGTAGCGCCGTTTATTAATTCTTCCGGATTAAAAACAAGTATGCCTGCCCTTTCAAAAGTACCCCAGTAACCAACAATGCTATATTCATTTATTGTCAGATAATAACCATCAGGCCAAACTCCGAATTTCGGATAATCGGGCATAACATCAAACCATAATGCATAACAGTGCCATTCGCCTAATGGGTCAGGAGTTGCAGAAACTGCAATCAGAATGTGGTATTCAATATCAATTTCATAGATCATGACACTTGCCAACCAGCGATCATTCAAATGGTCATATAATACAATCGGGTCAGTCCAACCCTGATCATGCCAGGGTCCGGGGAATTCACTCCAGATGGTTTTGTTTTCCGCGGGTCCGTATAGTATATTCCCTGATTTGTCCCAAATTGCAAATGAATTTTTCACCATTTGGAAATAATGGTTGGGTCCAACATCCCCTTCTGTATCAGGATTGGGCATATTAACTGATCCCACCCCTGCAAAGTTTACTAAAACAGGGATCGAATCATTTGAGAAAAATTCGGATTGTTTAACCGGGTCTGTTTGTATTTTGCCAGACAAAATATTGGTTTGTTCATTGTGATTAAATCCAGGTTTATTCACATCCCCCATTTTTTCCGTTAAGGGAATAATGTTTTTTAATGGAGATGTAGTACCCAGGTAAGTTAACTTTTTAAATTCTTTGGGTTTAACCGATTTGACCTGCGAAAATGACCAGTACGTCAAAAAAATAAGTGGGATAAGGAGAAATGTTCTCATGGTTTATGTTGTTTTTTTTCAAAGGTATAAAAATTATTTTTTCAATTCCATAAGAATTCTTAAAACCTGAGGAATCACCAGTTTTGTATTATCGTTATAAATAATATAATCCGACATTTCAACTTTCCTTTCCTGGCTCCATTGGTTTTTTTGCCTGTTTTTAACTTCTTCCTCTCCTACCCCATCTCTTTCCATTACCCGTTTTATCGCCAGATTCTCAGGCGAAGCTACAGTAATAACCTTATCGAATTCTTTATAAAATCCGCTTTCAAATAATATGGCAGCCTCTTGTATTATATATTTCTGATCTTTATTATTATCGAGCCATTGTTCCAGGGACTTTTTAACCAAAGGATGTATTACTGAGTTCAGAAAAGAAAGGGACTCCTTATCCTTAAAAACAATTTCAGCAAGGGCTTTTGTGTTGATATTTTTTCCTGTAAATATTTTTTTACCAAACTTATTTTTCAGAATTTCTTTAACATCACTGTCAAATAAAAATTCTTTTGCAACCTCATCAGCTCTGAACACAGGAACGCCAAGAATCTCAAAAATCCTGGCAACTATACTTTTACCGCTTCCTATATTTCCGGTTAAGCCAACTTTGATCATTGTTTCAGGACTAAATATTCAACCTCATCTGGTTCTACTTTAGTAATTTTAATATAAGCAGGATAATGGACGATAACAACTTCAAGTTTCTCTTGTTTTTGTTTATTATCAAAATTAACTGAAGCAGAAAACATATCGGGATCAACTCTGTTAAAATCTTTTAAGGCAACCAAATAAGTAATTTTAATTTTATCGGGAAATGTTTTTAATTTCAGTCCTTTATTATTTTTAAAGGATATTGGGATTTCCACATAAGATTCAGTATATTTATCCACAGGCACAAAAATTTCAACCTGGTCAGGCATTAATTTAATATTAGGTTTACCCGATGGAACAGAAAGTACTGCTTTTATAGTCTGTGATTTGTCAATTTTATTTATTTCCTCAGGAACAGTTTCAACAAAGCTGATATCTGCTATCTCATTTTTGGGTCCGATAATCATTATACTATCAGGAGTTGCTTTAAGACTGTCAGAAAGCCGGTATTGCTTTTTAAAATCCAGCTTTAACCGGGGTATAACCCGAACCTTTTTACCTGAAAGAGTTTCAAATTTAAAATAGATATTCTGCGGAGATATTGAGATTATTTCATCCGACAGGTTTAGTTTTATGATAATGCTTCCCGATATGCCGGATGTTGGAAATGTTGAGGTGTAAAAGCTTCCTTCTTTTTTAAGATTTAATCTGCTTAAATCAATTTCAACAGGCTTTTTCCTGGTTAAATGTTTTAAAGTGATAAGCTTAAAAACACCTGAAGACACCATGAACGAGAGGATACTGTCAGGTTTATTTACAAGAATTAATTCATTAGGGGGATTTTCGTAAATAATCGGATAATTAATAGTAGTGGCAGATTCTTTTGATAATACAATTAAAAACCAGATAACAACGGAAATACCGAGGCAAATCAAAAAAACATAAAGCTGATTCCTGAATTTCTCATCTTTAGGTTTTCTTACCTTTTGGATCAGTTCAACAAAATCAAACTTCAATTTTTAATTTTTTATAAATACAGTTGTTTACTTAT
>JAIORT010000784.1 GCA_021107975.1 Bacteroidales bacterium
ATATGAACTTTCCGAAAATGCAGATTCTGTCCAATATCATCAATGTGCAACACTGTTTTATGCCTGTGGTGCGATTGGAGCAAGTATTCAAGTTGGATATGAAGGGAGTATTTTTTTAATAGCTCCTGCTCTTGAAGAATACCTTAATTATGATACAGGTGCAATGGTTATAGAGCGTTGGAACTATACAAAAGACGAATGGATTGCCCTTTTTAAAAATGAATTGGATAATGGCTTCCCTATTATGATTGAGGGACGAACCGAAGAAAGTCCGGCTCCATGGGAACCGGGTAACTATGAGGGACATTTCTTTGTATGTGACGGATACAATGCCGATGATAAGTTTTACATTAATTATTCATTTGGGGGTATTTATGGTTATTATGATATTGATTCAATGGATATGTTTCCTGCCTATCACCAGGCATTGATCAACCTAAAATCTCCGGGCAATAACTCTGTTGTGGAAAATAGCACAGAAGAATTCATTAATGTTAAAATAGCACCAAATCCTTTGACAGAATCATCTGCAATAATTATCAATGCCACTAAAAGTCAGATGATACAAATTGAATTATATGACCTGAATGGCTGCTACATAAAAACAATTTATTAAGGAGAGATTAAGTTGGGAAATACTGTTATCGGTATTAAAAAAATGGGGTTGAATATAGGAATATACTTGCTTAAAATATCGGCGGATGGTCAATCGTTTACAAAAAAAATAGTCTTCAGCTAAGAAACAACTTTTTAGGAATTAATTAAATATATCTAACAGATGAATGATTTCATTCATTACCGGCAAAAAAAAAAAATTACATCTTCATTTATTAATTTTTTCTTTATGCTTTATATCTTTTTGTTTATTTAAAACTGAAAGCATAAACTCTCAGGAACATTTTAATATTACCGAATATCTGGAATCACTAAGTGGTTATCCTGACGACTCACTTGCTTATATTCTTTTTCAAAAAAGCCAGGATTTTATTGAAGCCGATTCCCCGGAAGTTGCAAATGAATTATTATTTCATGGTATTGAGATTGCACAACAGCAACATGACACCATGTTAATCGCATTATGCAGATTAAGACAAGGGATGGTGTTTAATGATCTTTTGAAATTCAGGAATTCCTTTCAGGCATATTATCAGGCTTATGATATTTCCAGAGAACTCAATGATACCACTATTATGATACAGGCAATGAAAGGCATTGAAAACTATTACTACCAATTGGAAATGACAGATTCAGCTATTATATATTGCTCACGAGCCATTAATATCAATAAAGCACAAAAAAAATATGATGAACTGTCAAGGAATTATCGCGCATTATATGGTTACCAGATTTACACAACAGGTCATGTATTAGGAGGTAAATTTGTTATTGAAGGTTTAATGGATTCAAGCTTAATAGCTGCAAAAAAATCCGATAATCCTGAAACAATATGTTATGCACTTACAAATTTCGCATTAAATATATGTAATGATAATCCTGAAAAAGCCTTTCAATTATTCTATACTGCTATAGATTCGGCAAGGAAATTACCTGTACCTTCAAATGCACTTGTATATACATTAACAAAAACAAGTGATTTGCTCTTCCAGAACAATAGAGATAAAGAAGCAGAAAAACTTTTACGTGAGGCTTATGCTTTAGTATTAAAAACAAAAGACACCAGACAGTTGTCACACCTTACTTATCTTTTTGGAGATATGATGTATAAAAAGGACTCAATATCCAAAGCTATTAAATATTATTCTGATGCTGTCGAATTAGCTGAAAAACATCGCTATAAATATTATCTGCCATTTATTTATAAACGTTTATTCAATCTTTATTATTCAAGAAAGATGTTTGACAGCAGCTATAAATTTCAGCAAAAATATATGGAAGTTTTTAGAAAAAACCATAACAGGGAAATGAATCTTCAGATTGCCAGGTTATCGGCAAAATACCAGATTGAACAAAAAGTTGAAGTAATCGATAACCTTACGATAATAAACAATCAAAAGAAATTAATAATTACAAACCAAAGGAAATTTATTATTTCATTAGTATTGGCTATTATTTTTATAAGCACCTTGTCTGCCTTTATTTATTATCAACTCAGAAAAATCAGAAAGGCACATTGGAAACTTTCACAAAACACAATTGAAATACACAAAAAAAATAAAGAACTTGCCGAGCTTAAGAAAAAAAGAAACTATCAATTAGAAGTTGTTCATGATGATTTAAAACAAAAATTAGAAAATTTGTTTGAAAATAAGGAGATATATCTAAATAATAATTTATCACTTAATATAACTGCTGCTAAATTAAAAACCAATACTTCATACTTATCAGGACTTATTAATCAATACTACAAATGCAATTTTAACCAATTTGTAAAAAAATACCGTGTTGAAAAAGCATGTGAATATTTAAGCGACAGAGATAAGGATATTTACTCCGTTGAAGGTATTGCTGAAATGGTAGGATTCAAATCCAAATCAGTATTTAATAACACTTTTAAGGAAGCAACGGGAATTACCCCTTCAACATTCAGAAATAATACAAGTAAATCATAAACCTATTATAAAAACCAAAAAAATGAAAAAACTAATTTACATATCAATTCTAATAATTTTTGCTGTTACATTGTTTAATGGATCCTATGCCCAGAAAACAAATCCGGCAGTGATAGAAAATGTTCCCGATTCTTATGCATGGGATATTGTTTACCAAAGTTTTAAAGAACATAATAAGAAATTAAATAATTATAATAAACAAACACAAACAGCCAAATCAGGTTTTTATCGTTATACCAGCATGCTTGTTGACAACAGGGCAAAGTATCAGGTAACTTATAAAAACGGAAATATAGAAATCAAATTCGTTGAACGGCAATATTTAACTAAAGATGGTTGGGTAGATAACCTATTACCTTTATCAAAAAAAACCAAAAAAAAATATATATATCCTATTGCAACCACGATAAGAGAATTAAATAAAAAAAGATTAGCTAATACTCCGCCTGTTGCAGTTTTTTCATTTAATCCCACCTCCGGTAACACCTCTGCAATTTTTAAATTTGACGGGTCAGACAGCTACGATAATGAAGACCCAACTTCCACTCTTAAGGTACGCTGGGATTGGGAAAACGATGGGATATGGGATAAACAATGGAGCACAGAAAAGATCGTTCAACATCGATACATTAAACAAGATATTTTTACCATTAAAATGGAAATTATGGATACTTACGGATTAAAAAGTTATGTAACTCACCGGTTATCTATAAAAAACTTCAAGGCATGTCCTGATCTGCCTGTAATAACATATAAGGGACAAACATATAATACAGTTTTAATAGGAGAACAATGCTGGCTGAAAGAAAACCTTAATGTTGGTACTATGATAGATGGATATGAAAATATGGGAAACAACATCATTATTGAAAAATACTGCTATAAAAATGACCCTGTCAATTGTGAAATATATGGAGGTCTTTACCAGTGGAATGAATTGATGCAATACACTGCCCGGGATAGCGCTCAAGGCATTTGCCCTAAAGGATGGCATATACCCACAGAAAATGATTTTCAGGAATTAATTAATTATTTAGGTGGGAAAAATATTGCAGGAGAAAAATTAAAGGAAGAAGTATCTCTTCGCTGGTCATATCAGGATACAACTATTACAAATATAAGTGGTTTTACAGCTTTGCCAGGCGGAACAGGGGGTGGTAATGCTACTTTTAATGAACGTGATACTTCAGCGTATTTTGCGTCAACAAAACTCAAAAGATCACTTGACACATCCTATGTTCAGGTAATTAAAAATTCAGACACATCATATATTCAGTCATCCGATACATCATGGAGTATTATTTTATCAGATAATAATTATAAATCAAAATTTGATAAAATTCCTTCTTACAAAGGAGTGTCAGTAAGATGCATTAAAACAAAAATTGAAGAAGAAGAAAAACCACCAGTAAAACCACCAGAAGAAAAACCACCAG
>JAIORT010000671.1 GCA_021107975.1 Bacteroidales bacterium
ACCTTCAAACTCTTTTGTTATCAACATTTTTAAGTTAAAAGACAGACACTAATTAGTTGTTATTCTTCAGGAATAATTCACAAGCATCCTTGATTGTTTGCCTGACAGGAAGGAACTTAAAATCCAGGGCTTGAATAAGTTTATCGCTTGAATAATAATATGTATGATTTGCGGTTCGGGCAGTTTCTTTTGTGATAAGCGGTTTATTATTGGAAAACAATCCTTTAATATATTCTAACCTCCAGGCTATTTCACTAATATACGGAGTAGCTTTATATTTAGGTCCGGGCATTTTCAGGTATTCGGCAATCCAGTCAAAAATCTGTTTATAGGTTAAGTTATCAGCCGAAATAATAAAACGTTCATTATAAATATCGCTTTCCATTAGGCGGATCATTGATTCTGCCACATCCCGCACATCCACAAACCCGTTAACACCCGGAGTATAAAATTTAAACCCATTCCTTACCATCGAAATCAAACTTCCAATACCTCTGTTCAATTCCCTCGGACCCAGTATTACGGATGGATTAATGATAACAGCATTCAATCCTTCTTCAATACCTCTCCAAACCTCTCTTTCGGCTCCATATTTGCTAATGGCATAATTTGAGTTTTTCTTTGAAGTTTTCCAAACAACATTCTCGTCAATAACATTGTCATTTTCAGCCCTCCCGATTGCAGCTATTGAACTTACATGACAAAATTTCCTGATATCTTTACCGAGAGCTGCATTTATAAGATTTGCCGTTCCTTCAACATTTGTTTTCATCATTTTTTTTCTATGAGACGGATCAAACGATACAATTGCCGCTGCATGATACACATCCGATATATCATTCAGAGCTTCATTTAATAAATAAATATCAAGCAAATCGCCTTCAACCCATTCAATCTTGTCTAAATATTTTTGAGTATCTTGGGTATAAAATGAAAAGACGTTTGATAAAAGATTAAAATTACTGTCTGCCCTTTTAATCGCCCTTACTTTTTTCCCTATCTTTAATAAATGAAATAAAAGATGTGATCCCAAAAAACCGGTGCCTCCTGTAACAAATATCATCGTACAAAACTATTAAAAATATATATAAATGCTATTCCGTGTATGCGTGTTAAAAACTTTTAGCCTTAGCTTAAAAATTTATTACGATGTCTGTTTCTATAATTATTCTTAACTGAAAAATCATTGAATACTTGGGATTAAATTCTGATTCATTTAATTATTTTTTTTATATTTGCTTTTTCAATCAATAAACAATTTGTAACAAAACACGTCGCAGATTGTATAACGTTGTCAATACGAGTAATGAACAATTATTTATTTAATTAAAATTCAACAAAATGAAAAAGTCCATTCTTATTCTCGCAGGTATAATTTTCATATTTACTTTTAACGTTAAGGCACAAAAAGGGAAAGAGCTTGTAATTGGAATAGGAGCCGCTTTAACAAATTCCTGGATTCTTAACCAAAATTTTTATGGCGAAGCCGAAGTGGACTATGCACCCAAAATTGGATATGCCGCCAGTTTTAACCTGGGTTATAATATCACAGAAAATATTTCTGTAATGACAGAGTTACAATATTCAGCCCAGGGACAAAAATATGAAGGGAAACAGAATATCGGTGGTACTACGTATGAAACTAAAAGGAATATTAATCTCAGGTATCTGAGCATTCCGGTTTTCTTTAAATACGCATTTGGAACAACGGAAACCAAATTTCGTTTTTTAGTAGGCCCGCAAATTGGTATTTTATTTGATGCAACCCAGGATTACACTCGTAATGGGGAAAAGTTTAATACAGTAAAAGTCAACTTAGATGGAAAATTTTTTGATCCAGGTGCAAATAATATAGAAGACCGTTTTGAAAAAACGGATATAGGAATTGTGCTTGATGTTGGGGCAGATATTCATATTTCAAAGCTATTTTTTGTCAGTGCAGGTGGCAGGATTAATTACGGTTTAAAAGATATTAATGCACCTGCATACAGGATCAAAGACCTGGATGGCGAATACACTACTTCACATAACTTATGGGGAGGTTTGTACTTTGGTATCTGTTATAAACTGGATGTGCAAGGATACAGCCAGAGAAGTTTTTAATCGGGAGAAAATATTTTATCATATAAGGAAATCATAGTTTCCAAATCAACAAGCACATTTATAATTAAATAAGTACCGAAGCCGATTAAGATAATACCTACAAACCTGTTCATCCATATCATTACTTTCGCATTAAGGAATTTCTTAATACGATTAGAAACAAAACACTTCAATATATCGGTTCCGAGAATTGTGGATAACACACCGGTCAGGAAAATTAAAATAGCCCTGTTGTTTACTCCATAATTTGCACTTATTGATACAACAACGGTTACCCAGATGAACCACATACCCGGATTGACAGCATTCAAAAAAAACCCTTTTACGACATAAATATATGGCTTAGGAGTATTTGTTTCAATGTTCCCGTTGTTTTCATCACTCCTTTCCTGTGCTTTCCTGCCAAAGGTAAATGTTCCGAAAATAATCAGGATGATCCCGCCGATAATACTAAAAAGGAAATTTTCTCTTGGGTCAGTTCCCAGAATTTGTGTTGCTCCGAAATAACAAAGTATAAGTGCGGAAAGATCGCTTATAAAAATTCCAAAAGCCAATAAGACACCGGACCTAAACCCCCTGTGAATACTCGTTTGGATAAGGGCAAAAAATCCGGGTCCCATTAGAATAGCAAAAGTTATTCCTACTAAAATGCCTTGAAGAAACGGACCCATCTTTTTACTTTTCTAAATATGATTATATTTTTCTAAATATTCCTTCCATTCTTCGTGGAGACCCTTATTCAGGACGCGGGGAAATTTATTTGCCCCACCCTCTTTACCTTTCATCTTCATCCAGTCGGAAAATACTTTTGTAGGAAGAATATCAACAAAAACATCTCTGATGGCTTCGATTCGCTCAACCCTGTAATCATCATTCAATACCTTCAGGTACTCATCTAATTTTATTCTTACCTCTTCCGGTTCTACTTTATCATCACTTCCGAGATACCATTTATGTGCAAAAAGAGAGTCATATTCAATTCCGGCAACAGAAAATTCCCTTACCTCGACATTCAATTCGTTTTCAAGCATTTCAATTGCCCGCGACATATTATCTAATGAAAGGTGCTCTCCACAAATACTCAGGAAGTGCTTGGTTCTACCTGTGATTATTATCTCGGATTTTCCCTTTGACGTAAACTTAACTACATCACCGAGTAAATACCTCCAGGCACCCGAGCAGGTAGAAAGTAACAATGCATATTCTTTATTTTCTTCAATATCTCTAATAGTATATGTTACAGGATTGCTTTTCAAATTTCCGTTTGCATAAAAATTCTCATCATTAAAAGGGATAAATTCATAAAATAATCCATTATCAAGTATCATTTCCATCGAGTTAACATCAATCCCATTTTGAAATGCAACGTATCCTTCAGAAGCAAGATATGATTCCAGAAAAACTATTCTTTTCCCAAATAATTTTTTAAAACTTTTTACATACGGACTAAAGGAGACTCCGCTATGAACATATACCGATAAGTTAGGCCAAATATCATGTATGGTTTTTACATTATAAAATTCGATGATCTTTTCAACTATGATCTGTATCCAGGCAGGAACACCAACGATGATACCAATGTCCCAATCTTTAGCTTGTTTAACTATCTCTTCAAGCTTTGTTGTCCAATTACGTTCTTTCGAGATACGTTTTCCGGGTTTATAAAAATGCTGAAACCAGAAAGGCAGATTTCCTGCGGAGATTCCGGAAAGATCACCTTCGTAATAAGAACCGTTATATTGAAGATGTGTGCTTCCTCCGATCATCAGGATACCTTTCTCATAAAACTCTATTGGAAAATCATATTTAACGGCAGAAACAAGCTGACGAATACTGGCTCTTCTGATAGCCCTTATCATATCACCTGTAACAGGGATTTGCTTGCTCGAAGCCTCAG